>JBJOJU010000134.1:0-5358 GCA_046046485.1 Chloroflexota bacterium
GACCTGGCGGCGCGGGTCGCGACGTTTCTGCACCCCGTCAGCCTCTTCCAAGATCCGACCCGCTTGGTGCGACTCGTACGCCTGATGGTGCGCCTGGGGTTGACCCCGTCGCGCGAGGCGACCCGCCAGATCACCTACGCCGTGCGCAGCGAGGTGCTCCAGACCGTGTCGCACCATCGTTGGTTGGCCGAGTGGCAGCGCTGCGTCGACGAACCGCGCTTCTCCGAGATGCTGGTGTTGCTGCAAGCCTGGGGGATCCGGCTGCTCTTGCCGGGGATGCTCAGAATGCGCCGCGACTGGTGTGCGGTCGCCCCGCAGATTGCCCCGCAGCACCGTTTGATCGTGCTCTACTGGCACATCCCTGCTACATTCTTGGCGCGGCTCTTACCCGAGTGGCCCGAGTTGCCAGCATACATGGAGTCGATTGTCACACTGCGCGCTGCGCGGTTTTCGTATGTACGCTGGGGGCGTGCCCCGGCGGCGGTGTTGGTCGCGCGCCTGGCTCGGCTGCACGCCGAGGCCTTGCCCCTGGTAGCCGCGCTCGAACCCGCGTTTGCGCCAGTCTATGCGCGGTATGTGCGGCTGACGACTGCGGGCGTCATGCACGTGGGCGGCGGTGACCTCATCGCGGCGGGGTATGCACCGGGCCCGGAGTTTGGGCAGTTCCTGGCGGCGTTGCAGCGCCGCGTCTACGCCGATGTCGAACAGGAGCCACGCCGGCTCGAGACCAAGGCGGCGCAGTTGGCGCTGATCCTGGCGGCGTTGCGTGGCCCCCGGGATGCCTTCCTCGACGACGCCGGGTAGTGTAATTGTTTTGTCATGTGTAGTAGGGGAATGTGAAGCGCTGGAGGCCGTGCCCCACGATTCCACAAATCGGTTTGACCCTCGCCCGTCGCTGTGGTAACATAACAGAACATTGTGTATTCGTGCGGCGTGTGTCCGCAAGCTCGCGCCGTCTGTACCACTGCGCGCACGTTGAATAGGAGCCAGTCGTGGCCACCAAGATGAAAGTGTTGCTGACCCAGAACGTCGAGAACCTCGGGTCGGTCGGTGAAATCAAAGAAGTCTCCGGCGGGTACGGCCGCAACTATTTGTTGCCGCAGGGCTACGCCATCATCGCTACCAAGGGCGCCATCAAACAAGCCGAGGAGCGCATCGCTGCCCAGGCAAAGCGCGACGCGGTGCTCCGCTCCGAGGCGCAGGTCTTGGCAGAGCGCATCGGCGGCGTGACGCTGAGCTTCACTGAGCGCGTCGGCGAAAACGACCGCTTGTTCGGTTCGGTCACCGCAAGCGACATCGCCGAGAAGCTGCATGCAGCCTTGGGCGTCGAAATCGACCGCCGCCGCTTGGACCTCGAAGAGCCGATCAAGACCCTGGGTGCCACCACGGTCCACTACCGCATCATGACCGGTGTCGTCGCCGACGTGCATGTGGTCGTGAACGCCGCCGAGGCCTAGGCCGCGACTGTCCGCTTTTTCGTCTGACTGCGACTGTGATGTCTGGTTTCATACCGCATCACAGTCGTTTATTTATCACACTCACCATGACACAGCCATCGCTCCCCAACAATATCGACGCAGAGCGCGCGACCCTCGGGTCGGTGCTGCTCAACCGTGATGCCCTGGCCGCCATCGCCGCCTGGGTCAAGCCCGAGTACTTCTATCTCGAGCGGCACGGGCAGATCTACGAAGCGATGCTGGCCTGCTACAACAACCGCATCCCGCCCGACACGCGCACCGTCGCCGAAGAATTGCGTCGGCGTGGCCTGCTCGACAGCGTCGGCGGGGTCATCTACCTGAGCGAAATGGTCGACGCGGTGCCCACGTCGTACCACGTCGAATACTACGCCCGGGCGGTCGAACGCACCGCCTTGCTGCGGCGCCTCATCGAGACCGGCGGCAAGATCGCCGCGCTGGGCTACAACGAACAATCCGAAATCGACGAGACCATCGACAAAGCCGAAGCACTGCTCTTCGACATCGCCCAGAAGCGGACGTCGCAGGATTTCGTGCATATCTCGAAGGTCGTCGACAACTACTACGAGCAGCTCAACTACCTGCAGGAACACCGCGGCGAAATCATGGGGGTGCAGACCGGTTACCGTGATTTCGACCAGATCACCGGTGGGCTGCAACGCTCCGACCTGATTATCTTGGCGGCACGCCCGGGTACCGGCAAGACGTCGTTCGCGATGAGCGTCGCCTACAACGTGGCCATGTACTTCCAACACACCGTGGGCGTGTTTTCGCTCGAAATGGGTCGCGAACAGCTCGTACAGCGTTTGATTGCCATGGAAACGCAGATCGACACCCATCGGCTGCGTCTGGGCCAGGTGCCCGACAATCAGTTGAAAACCGTTTTCGAGGCGATGGGTCGGTTGGCGCAGGCCCCGATTTTCATCGAAGACACGCCCGGTATCAGCATCATGGATCTGCGCAGCAAAGCGCGCCGGCTGCAGTCGCAACACGGCTGCGACCTGATTGTCATCGACTACTTGCAGTTGATGTCGGGCCGTGGGCGCGAAAACCGCGTCCAAGAAGTGGGCGAGATCTCGCGCGGGCTCAAGGCGCTGGCCCGTGAGCTGAACGTGCCGGTGATCGCCTTGTCACAGCTGTCGCGCGCGGTCGAAGGGCGTCAGAGTCACGTCCCCATGCTCAGCGACCTGCGCGAATCGGGGTCGATCGAACAAGACGCCGACATCGTGATGTTCATCTATCGCGACGAGCTCTACAACAAAGACTCCGACAAAAAAGGCATCGCCGAAATCCACATCGCCAAGCACCGTAACGGCCCCGTGGGTGTGGTGAACATGCGCTTCGACCCGTCGACGACGCGCTTTTCGGATCTGACGTATCGGACGCCCGAGGGGTACTGATCATGCCCAGCCAACCCGCCCGCCCCGGTATCGTGGCGTTGCCCAGCGAATTCGTCAGCCTACACCTACCGCGGATGACCAACCTGGTCGAGCTCAAAGTCGCACTGCACCTCTTCGGCCTCATCGCGGTGCAGACGACCCGGCCGCGCCGGGTGAGCTGGGATGCATTGGTGAGCGACCCGGTGTTACAGCAGAGTCTGTTGGCCGCTGCACCGCATTCGGCCTATGTGGACGTGCTCTCGGAAGGGTTGGCGGCGGCCGTGCAGCGGGGGGTGTTTGTGCACGTGGTGCGCACCGACCCGTACGGTCGCGCGGTGAACTGGTACGTGGTCGACACCGCCGAAAACCGGCGTTGGGCGGCGCTCCCCAGTGCCCCCGTGGCGGCGACGGTGCACGACCCCGCGCCGGATCTCATCCGGCTCTACGAACAGCACATCGGCGTCGTCACGCCGCTGGTCTTGGCCGAATTACGCGCCGCCGCCGAGCGCTACCCGGCGCATTGGTTCGCCGATGCCCTGCGCGAAGCCGCGGTGGCCAATGTGCGTTCGTGGCGCTATGTCCAAAAGATTCTGCAGCAGTGGGTGAAAGAGGGGCGCGATGCCCATCTGCGCGACGAGCGGCTGACGCCCGATACCTACACCGACGGGCAATACGGCGACTTGTTCCGCCGGGGGAGTGACACCAGTGACCTCGATGATCTGTCCTGATTGCGGCGGGATCGGCTACTACAAAGAGGCGGTGCCCTACGGGCACCCTCGCTTCGGCATGCTGGTGCCCTGTCACTGCAAATTGGCCGAGCGCGATCAGCGCACCGCCGGTGAGCTCCTCGAGCTGAGCAATCTGGCCGCCTTCGCCGACAAAACATTCGACACCTTTGACCCCGAGGTGCGCGGGGTGAAGCGGGGGTACCTCAAGGCCCGCGAATTCGCCCGCAAACCGAGCGGCTGGTTGGTCTTTTTCGGCAATTACGGCACCGGCAAGACCCACCTCGCGGCGGCGATCGCCAACGAATTGCTGCACCACAACTACCGGGTGTTGTTCGCGGTGGTCCCCGATCTGCTCGACCATCTGCGGTCGACATTCGGGCCGTCGAGCGAGGTCGAGTACGACCAGCGCTTCGAACTCATCCGCGACGCGGCGGTGTTGGTACTCGACGATTTGGGCACCGAAAACACCACCCCCTGGGCGCGCGAAAAACTCTTCCAGATTATCAATCATCGCTACAACGGCCGTCTGCCGACCGTGATCACCAGCAATCGTCGCCCCGAAGAAATCGAACCGCGCGTCTTTTCGCGCATGACCGACCGGGCGATCTGCGACGAGCTCATCGTCCTCGACGGCGATGACTACCGGCGCGTCCCGCCGGCCAAGCGCAAGAAATAACCCGGCAGCAGTGTACCGTGGCGGCGCCTGCCAGTGCGGGCTGAGGTCAGACGGTTTTTCTCCTGACCGATGCTCGACGGCTGGGTGTGCTGGGTGTGACCCGGACGTACCTGCGACCCGGCGCGTCCCGCCGGCTCGGCGGCGACACCACCGGGCGCTGTGGAATCAGGCGCAGCGACGACGTGCGGGCTGCGGCAAGCCGATTTTTCACCACTGTGCTGCCTGAGAAATGGGTCGGTGCGTGTCAGCCAACTCGCAGGTTGCGCCTATTGCCTTCGCCCGAGCGGCGTACTACAATACGTAATAGTCGGCATGTGCCGGTATACGGGATCGACATGAGCGACATCGGCTCTCTGGACATTTTGTGGCGGTTGTTGGCCGAACTGAGCCCCTTCGGGGCGACGGGTACGACGCGTTGGTATCTGATTTGGCTCGACATCGCCATCGTGACGGCGTTGTTGTATTGGTTGTGGACGGCGATCCGCGGCACGCGAGCGATTGTCATCGTGCAAGGCGTGTTGGTGCTGGTGGTGCTGGTGGCGGTGTTCACCCTGATGTCGTATTTCACGACGGTGCAGTGGTTGGTGAGCAACGTGTTGAAGCCGGTGGTGGTCGTGGCCATCCCGGTGGTGTTCCAGCCGGAGTTGCGTCGCTTGCTCGAATCGGTCGGGCAGAACCAGCGCGTGCAGCACCTGGTGTCGCGCTTGTCGACCTGGCAGAAAGCCGAGCCGGTGGGCTTTGAGCCGCGCCGGGCGATGGTGCGCGAAGTGGCACGGGCCGTCGCGCGGATGTCGGACGAGCAGGTGGGGGCGCTCATCGTGTTCGAGCGCAGCAACAGCCTCGACGAGTATCTCAACAACGAAACCCCGCGCATCGACGCACCGGTGAGTGATGTCATGCTGCGCCAGATTTTCTTCCCCAATTCGCCGCTGCACGACATGGCGGTGCTCATCCGTGGCACGCAGATCGCTTACGCGCGCATGATGTTGCCCCTCAGCGAAGAGCTGGGCGGGGTCAAGCGCTTTGGGACGCGGCACCGGGCCGCCCGGGGGATCACCGAACAGACCGATGCCGTGGCGTTGGTGGTGTCGGAAGAGACG
>JBJOJU010000159.1:0-2874 GCA_046046485.1 Chloroflexota bacterium
ATGCCGAATTCCGCGACCTGCTGCCCGACGCGGCGGTCGAAATGTTCATTTCGTACTACGATTCGTACACCCCCGAAGCGTATGTGCCCAGCAAAGACCTCTATATCGAAAAAGAAGCCTCGATCAATGAAGAAATCGACCGGCTCCGCCACGCCGCCACCCAGGCGCTGTTGACCCGTCGGGATGTGCTCATCGTGGCGTCGGTATCGTGTATCTTCGGGTTGGGGAGCCCGGTCGACTACGGCCAGGTGATGCTGCACATCAAGGTCGGCGAGGTGCGCAACCGCGATAAATTGCTGCGCCAACTCCTCGATCTGCAGTTCCAGCGCAACGACGTCGACTTCCACCGCGGGACGTTCCGGGTCCGCGGCGACACCCTCGACATCATGCCGGCCAACAGCGAAACCGCCATCCGCATCGAATTGTGGGGCGACGAGGTCGAGCGCATCAGCGAATTCGACGCCCTGACCGGCGAAATGTACCGCCAGGTCCCCGATGTCGAAATCTTCCCGGCCAAGCACTTCGTGACCACCACCGAAAAACTCCAACTCGCCATCGGCGACATCCAAGACGAGTTGGCCGTGCAGCTCAAGAACCTCGAAGACCAGAATAAACCGCTCGAAGCGGCCCGCCTCAAACAGCGCACGATGTACGACATCGAAATGCTCAGCGAAATGGGCTATTGCTCGGGTATCGAAAATTACTCGCGCCACATGGATCGCCGTGGTGCCGGTCAGACGCCATGGACGCTGATCGATTACTTCCCCGACGACTTTATCTTGTTCATCGACGAATCCCACATCTCGCTGCCCCAGGTCCGCGGCATGTACAACGGCGATAAAGCGCGCAAGGAAACACTGGTCAGCTACGGCTTCCGGTTGCCATCGGCGCTCGACAACCGGCCGCTGCGCATCGACGAATTCGAGCAACACATCCGCCAGACGATTTTTGTATCGGCGACGCCGGGGCCGTACGAAATGCAGGTGTCGGGGCAAGTCGTCGAACAAATCATTCGCCCGACCGGGCTCATCGACCCGGTGATTACCATCCGCCCCACCCGCGGCCAGGTCGACGATCTCATCGGCGAAGTCCGCAAGCGGGTCGCCAAAGGCCAGCGTATTCTGGTCACCACGTTGACCAAACGGATGGCCGAAGACTTGGCCGATTATCTGCGTGAATCGGGCATCCGGACGCAGTATCTGCACGCCGACATCGACGTCATCGAGCGCGTCGAAATCCTGCGTGACCTGCGCTTGGGTGTCTACGACGCGGTGGTGGGTATCAACCTGTTGCGCGAAGGCCTCGACCTGCCCGAAGTCTCGTTGGTGGCGATTTTAGATGCAGACAAAGAAGGCTACCTGCGCTCGGCGTCGTCGCTTATCCAGATCATCGGTCGTGCTGCCCGGCACGTCGAGGGCACGGTCATCATGTACGCCGACAATATGACGGCGTCGATGACGGCTGCCATCAACGAGACAAACCGGCGCCGCAGCATCCAGATGGCCTACAACACCGAGCACAACATCACGCCGATGGGTATCGTCAAAGAGGTGCGCGACCTCAGCGATCGCCTGCGCAAAGCCGCCGAGGAACAGGGCGTCTACAAGACCACCGCCGCAGAGGGCAGCCACGTCGAGATGCCGGCGACCCGGCAGGCCATGGCAAAGCTCATCAAGGAGCTCGAGAAGCAGATGAAAAAAGCCTCTGCCGACCTCGAATTCGAAAAAGCGGCCGCCTTGCGCGACCAAATCTTGGATATCCGGCGCACGATGGCGCTCGACGAGGAGCTCGCGCCGGCGCCGACGGCCGCGGTTGGCCCCCGCCGTGGTAGCACGAAAAAGCGGTAATCCCCATGGCAGTGCAGGTATGGGTCGGTGAAAAGCCAGAGACACCCCACGAGCGGCGTGCACTGACGCAGCTCGCGTCTGCGTTTGCCCGTCTCGACGGCCTCTACATCATCCTCGCCAACTTCTCGGTCGGCGGCCGCACCCTCGACCTCGTGGTGCTCAAGCACGACGGCATCTTCGTCGTCGAACTCAAATACTGCGACGGGCGGGTCATCGGCGATGTCAACGGCCCCTGGTTCGTCGAAAACGCCAATAAAGAGCGCAAACGCATCAACCCCGGGCGGAAAAATCCCTACAACCAGGTGATGACCTACTACTACTCGTTTTCGAATTTTCTCAACGATCACCGCAGCGAAATCGTCGGAAACCGCGACGTCGACGTGCGTCCGATGCGTCGCCTGGTCGCCATTGCACCCTACTTGCACCCCGAATCACAGATTGACACCGACTGGAAGGTCCAGGTCATCGGGTTCGACGCACTCGCGCTCTATGTGTTCACCGAGCGTTCCTCCGATATGCACTGGTCCGACGCCGAGCTCGTGCGTATCCCTACCATCTTGCACTGCACCCGCTGGGAAGAAATCGAACAGCTGGTCATCCCCGAGGCGGCTGCACCGACCCGCACCCTGCCGCCGTTTGTCACGCAGCTGCTGTCGACGTGGACCGGCCAAGCCCTCATCGGCGTCAGCGTCGTCTTGGTGCTGCTGGCGATCCTCACCGTCGCCAATACCTTCGGCGCACGGATCGTGACGCTGCAGGCGGTCGACGCCACTCCGGCAACCCAAGCAGACGCGAGCCTGTTGCCGTTGACCCGCAGCGCAACGTGCCGGTGGTTGCCGGCCCAGACCATCGCCCGCGCCCGTGGCAGCGACGGGAGTTGGCAGAGTGTGCCCGTGGGTGCGGTCGCCGATGCCTTACTGACGCTCACCAAGGTCGAATCGTGCGACGGCGAAATCCACGTGGGGTTCACGATTCTGCAGACGACCACCGATCTCGACGTCCGCATCCCGCTCGACAACGAACACCT
>JBJOJU010000173.1:0-7271 GCA_046046485.1 Chloroflexota bacterium
TGCAGAAAGCCAATGCCATCAGCGCCGAGCTCTCACGGCTCCGGCGCGACATCCACACCCACCCCGAGCTCGCCTTCCAAGAAGTGCGGACGGCCGCCCTGGTCGCCGATACATTGCGCGAAATCGGTGGCATCGACATCCGCACCCAGGTCGGTGTCACCGGCGTCGTGGGCGACTTGGGCAACGGCGACGGACCGACCATCGCCATCCGCGCCGACATGGACGCCCTGCCCATCCTCGAGACCACGGGGCTCGCCTACAGCTCGCAGACGGGCGGCAACATGCACGCCTGCGGCCACGACGCCCACACCGCCATTTTGATGGGGGTGGCCCACCTCCTCAAAGCCGAATTCGCCAGCGGCGCACTGAAAGGCCGCGTGCGCTTCCTCTTTCAACCCGCCGAAGAGCTGGGCGGCGACGGTGTGTCGGGCGCACCTAAGATGATCGCCGACGGCGCCATGGAGGGCGTCGACCACGTGATTGCCCTGCACGTCGACTCCGGTTCGCCGGTCGGGACCGTCAAAATGGTCAAAGGGCCGGTCACATCGGCCGCCGACGCCTTCAAAGCCTGGGTGCGTGGGACCGGTGGCCACGGTGCCTACCCGCACCACGGCACCGACCCGCTCTGGATGGCAGCACCCATCATCACCGCCATCCACGGCATCGTGGCGCGCCGCATCAACCCCAAAGAGCCGGCGGTGTGCAGCTTGGGCATCGTGCAAGCAGGCACGGCGTTCAACATCATTCCCTCGGAGGTCTATTTCGCCGGCACGTTGCGCAGCTTCAAAGAATCGACGCGCGAGACGTTGTTCAGCGAGCTCGACCGTGCGTTTGCCCTCGCCAACGGGCTGGGGGGCAGCTACGAGCTCGAGATCATCAAAGGCTACCCGGCCGGCATCAACGACGCACAGGTCGCCCAGTGGATGGACGACGTGGCCAGTGATTTCGTGGGCAGTGCCAATGTCGACCGCAAGACCGTGGGCATGGCCGGCGAAGACTTCGCCTATATGCAGCAGAAAGCCCCGGGCGCGATGATGATGCTCGGAGCCGCGACCGGCGATATGCCGCGCCCGCACCACACACCCGTTTTCGACATCGACGAGCGTGCCATGCCCATCGGCGCGGCGATCTTGGCCGAAACCGTCCGTCGTTACTTGACGAAGTAATTCTTTTCTCTGGATCTACCGAAAGAGGCCCCCATGTCGATGTTGACCCGTGCCGAAGCGCTGTCTGCCGAGTTGTCGCGCCTGCGCCGCGAGATCCACCTGCACCCCGAACTCGGCTTCCAAGAAGTGCGTACCGCTGCCCTGGTCGCCGACACCCTGCGCGAAATCGGCGGGATCGACGTGCGCACCAACGTCGGCGTCACCGGTGTGCTGGGCAGCCTGGGGACGGGCGACGGCCCCACCATCGGCATCCGCGCCGATATGGATGCCTTGCCGGTGCTCGAAAACAGCGGCAACTCCTTCCAGTCGCAGAGTGCCGGCACCATGCACGCCTGCGGGCACGACGCCCACACGGCGATTCTGTTGGGTGTGGCGCACCTGCTCAAAGAAGATTTCGCCAGCGGCAAGCTCAAAGGCAATGTGCGCTTTTTATTCCAACCCGCCGAAGAAGTGGGCGGCGACGGCGTGTCGGGTGCACCCAAGATGATCGCCGACGGTGCGATGGACGGGGTCGATCACGTGATCGCGCTGCACGTCGCCTCGGAAATCCCCCTGGGCAAGGTCGGGCTGACCCGCGGGCCGGTCACGGCCGCTGCCGACGGCTTCAAAGGTTGGATCCGCGGCACCGGCGGCCACGGCGCATACCCGCACAGCGGCACCGACCCGGTCATGATGCTCGCCTCGGTCATCCAGGGCATCAACAGTATCGTGTCGCGCCGTATCGACCCGATGAAATCGGCGGTCATCAGCATCGGCCAGATCCAGACCGGCTCTGCGTTCAACATCATCCCCCACGAAGTCTATCTGGGGGGCACCATCCGCAGCTTCGATCCCGAGGTGCGCGAGCAGCTCTATGTCGAGCTCGACCGGGTCTTTTCGATTGCCAAAGCACTGGGCGGTGACTACACCCTCGAAATCATCCGCGGCTACCCGGCGGGGGTCAACGACCCGACCGTCACCCAGTGGATGGACGAAGTGGCGTCGGAGTTCGTCGGCGCCGACAACGTCGACCGCGTCACCGCCGGCATGGGCGGCGAAGACTTTGCCTACATGCAGCAGAAAGCCCCCGGCACCATGATGATGCTCGGCGCCGCCATCGGCGATACATCGCGCCCGCACCACACCCCGGTCTTCGACATCGACGAGCGCTCGTTCCCCATCGGTGCAGCGATTTTGGCCGAGACCGTCCGTCGGTATTTGAGCAAATAATCTGACAACGAAGTAAGGATTTTTCTCATGTCAATGCGAGAACGAGCCGAATCATTATCAGCAGAAATGTCGCGCCTGCGTCGCGACATCCACACCCACCCCGAGCTGGGCTTCCAAGAGGTGCGCACGGCGGCGTTGGTCGCCGAGACATTGCGTGAAATCGGCGGCATCAGTGTGCGAACCAACGTCGGTGTGACCGGCGTGGTGGGTGATCTGGGCACCGGCGACGGCCCGACCATCGGCATCCGCGCCGACATGGACGCCCTGCCCATCCACGAAGCGACCGACCTCGCCTTCGGGTCGACCACGGCGGGCACGATGCACGCCTGCGGGCACGACGCCCACACCGCTATCTTGTTGGGCGTGGCGCATCTGTTGAAAGAAGAATTCGCCACGGGTAAGCTCAAGGGCAACGTGCGCTTCTTGTTCCAACCCGCCGAAGAAGTGGGCGGCGACGGCGTCTCGGGTGCTCCCAAGATGATCGCCGACGGTGCAATGGAGGGTGTCGACCACGTCATCGCCCTGCACGTCGCCTCGACACTGCCCTATGGGCAGGTCATGTTGCCCCGCGGCCCGAACACGGCAGCCTCGGATGCGTTCCGCGGCGTGGTGCGGGGCACCGGTGGCCACGGTGCATCGCCCCACAACGGCACCGACCCGGTCTGGATGGCAAACATCGTCATCAGCGCACTCTACGGCATCTGTGCCCGCAAAATCGACCCGATGCACCCGGCGGTCATCAGCATCGGCATCTTGCAAGCCGGTGGTGCGACCAACGTGATTCCAGCGGAAGTGGTGATTTCGGGCACCATCCGCAGCTTCGACCCCGCCATCCGCGAGCAGCTCCACGCCGAAGTCGACCGTGCCTTTGCCACGGCCAAGCTGTTGGGCGGCGACTACACGCTCGAAATCGTGCGCGGCTACCCGGCCGGCAACAACGACGAGACCGTCACCCAGTGGATGGACGACGTCGCCACCGAGTATTTGGGCAGCGAAAACATCGACCGGCTGACGACCGGCATGGGCGCCGAAGACTTCGCCTATATGCAGCAGAAAGCCCCTGGCACGATGATGATGATCGGCGCCGAGGTCGGTGACACCCCGCGCCCGCACCACACGCCCGTTTTCGACATCGACGAACGCTCGATGCCGTTGGGCGCTGCGATTCTGGCCGAGACGGTGCGCCGCTATCTGACGCGCTAGCAGGCAGTATTTACGGTGAAAAGAGCCCCGGCGGTGCAGTGCACCGCCGGGGCTTTTCGCTTGCAAATGTTACCGGCTGACGCGCTCGCGGGCAACGATACCGGTCAGACAACCGATGGCGCCGGCGGCCTTGGCGAGCTCGTCGACCGGGGTTTCGATGACTTGCAGCCCGAGACTGCGGTAGAACGCGAGCGTGACCGGGTTGCCCGCGGCGGCGAGGATGGTGCCTGGTGAGACGACGACAAAGTTCATCGCCATGCCGCCGCGGAGCTCGTCGGTGTCGGGGGCGAATTGGACGGTGATACCCCGTGCCCGCAGTGCTTCGACGCCGCGATGAACCAGCCGGGTGGGCCAGGCGATGGCCAGCTGGGGCGACACGATGCGCAGCATGCCCATCAGGTGCATGGTGCCGTAGGGTAGATCGACCACCACGGCGCTGCGCCCGCTCTGTTCGAGGTAATTGATCAGTTGGGCAGCGCCGTCGTCGTTGGTGCGTAAGCCCCGGCCGATGATGGCGGTCTGCGGGTCGAGCCACATCAAGTCGGCCCCTTCGAAGGTGCCCCGCCCCGAAATGCTGCGCACGATGGGCGCACCCAAGTCGGCGAGACGGCGGGCGGCCTGGCGTTCTTCGCCGGCCCGCACCGTCGAGGCGGGGCGGCCGATAATTGCACCCTCGGGGGTCATCACAAAGACATCGGCCATGAACATCTGGTTGGGCAACGGCTCACGGTCGGGGGTCAACTCGGTGACACGAACGCCGGCCTGCCGGTAGGCGGCCGCCATCGCCTGGTGTTGGCTCCGGGCGCGGTGCAGGTCGAGCGGCGCAATCATGTTGACTGCATCGGGGTCGAGCGACGCCGCGAGTTCGTCGCCCGGTGTATGCAGAATCACGTGTTTGAGCGGCGCATATTCGCTGTCGATGCCGCATTCGGCCCACAGCGTGCCCAGCTCTTGGCTGAGTGTGGTGAGCCGGGGGCGCCAGCCGCTGCCACCTTGCGACGAATGGCTGATGTCAGGGTTGTGTGTCATGGCGTGACCTCGTTGTCTGTGGTGCCCATGAGGGCATGGGGGTGGGGGACGACGCCATTATAGAGCGCTGCGTGGTATCATGCCCGTACGGTCTGCTTTTGGAAAACAAAGAGGTCACACCCATGTCGATGCTCGATCGTGCCCAGACACTATTGCCCGAGATGTCGCGTCTACGCCGGGATATCCATGCCCACCCGGAGCTCGCCTTCCAAGAAGTGCGCACCTCGGCGTTGGTCGCCGATACCCTGCGCGAAATCGGCGGTATCGATGTCAAAACCCAGGTCGGTATCACCGGCGTCGTGGGCAGCATCGGGACAGGTGATGGCCCGACCATCGGCATCCGCGCCGACATGGACGCATTGCCCATCCTCGAAGCCAGCGGCGATGCCTTTTCGTCGGAAAACCCCGGCGTGATGCATGCCTGCGGCCACGACTCGCACACCGCGATGTTGTTGGGCGTGGCGCATTTGCTCAAACAAGAATTCGCCAAGGGTAATCTGAAGGGCAACGTGCGCTTCATCTTCCAACCCGCCGAAGAAGCCACCGGTGGCCAGCACCAGTCGGGAGCGCCGATGATGATGGACGACGGTGCCCTCGACGGCGTCGACCACATGATCGCCCTGCATGTCGATTCGACGATGCCCGCCGGCAAAATCGGCCTGCGCGCAGGCCCGACCAGCGCCGCCGTCGATAGCTTCAAAGCCTGGATCACCGCCAGCGGCGGACACGGCGCATACCCGCACATCAGCGGCGACCCGTTGTGGATGTTGATCCCGATCCTGACGGCATTGCACGGCATCGTCGCCCGCAAGGTCGACCCGATGCACGCGGCGGTCTGTAGCCTGGGTGTGGTACGCGGCGGCACGGTGTCGAATGTCATCCCGGCCGAGGTCTACCTCGAAGGCACGCTGCGCAGCCTCGACCCCGATGTGCGCAAGCTGTTGGTGCGCGAAGTCGAAAACTCGTGTGCACTGGCCCGCAACTTCGGCGGCGACTACAAAATCGAGTTCGAATACGGCTACCCCAACGGCTACAACGACCCGATGGTCACGGGTTGGATGGAACAGGTCATCACCGGGTTCATCGGCAACGACAACATCATCCGCGACAAGGGTGGTATGGGCGCCGAAGACTTCGCCTATATGCAGCAGAAAGCCCCCGGCACGATGTTCAACCTCGGCGCAGCCGTCGGTGACAAGCCCCGCGGCCACCACACACCGGTGTTCGCCATCGACGAATCGGTGATGCCGTTGGGTGCTGCGGTATTGGCCGAGACGGCGGTGCGCTTCTTGCGCGGCGAGTTCAAGAAGTAATCACATCGTCCGATAGCCCATTACGACACACGGGGCGTCAAAAGACGCCCCGTGTGTGTGAACCGAGAGTGACTGGGGTTACATGGGGGTAGGGGAATGACACAACGACGCGTGGTGGTGACCGCTGCTGTCCGCTCGGCAATAGGCAAATTCGGTGGCAGCCTCAAAGACATCGGCACCATCGACCTCGGCAGCCAGATCCTGCAGGCCGCTGTCGCCCGCGGTGGTGTGCCGGCCGAGGCGATCCAACAGGTGTTTGTGGGGAATGTCATCCACAGCGACCTGCGCGATATGTATTTGTCGCGGGCGATCACGCTCAACGCCGGCTTGGCCATCGACACGCCCGCGATGTCGGTCAACCGAGTCTGCGGCAGCGGGTTGCAGGCGATCATCAGCGCCGCCCAGGCGATTTTGCTCGGGGACATCGACGTGGCCGTCGCCGGCGGCGTCGAATCGATGTCGCGTGCGCCGTATTGGCTGCCGACGATGCGCTGGGGGCAACGCCTCAACGACGGCGCAGTCCTCGACGCACTGACCGGTGCGGTCACCGACCCGTTCGACGGCTGTGCAATGGGGGTGACTGCCGAGCGTGTGGCGGCACGCCACGGCGTCAGCCGCGCCGACCAAGATGCCTACGCCGTCCAGAGCCATCTGCGGGCAGCAGCGGCCCAGGCAGCCGGTCATTTCGCCAGCCAGATCGTGCCTGTCGCCGTCCCCGTCAAAGGCGGCACACAACCCTTTGCGAGCGACGAGGGAATCCGCCCCGATTCGACGGTCGAGGGTCTGGGCAAGTTGAAAACGATTTTCCAAGCCGATGGCACCGTGACCGCCGGGAATTCGTCGTCGATCAACGACGGGGCGGCGATGCTGGTCTTGATGGAAGAATCGGTGGCGCGGGCCCGGGGCATCCCCATTTTGGCGACGCTGGTGGGCTACAGCCATGCCGGCGTCGACCCCAAAGAGATGGGTATCGGCCCGGTCCCCGCCATCCAAAAACTCTGGGCCAAGACCGGGGTCAGCCGCGACGACGTGGGCATCTACGAGGTCAACGAGGCATTCGCCGCCCAGGCGATCGCGGTCAGCCGTGTGCTGGGGCTCGACCCGGCACGGGTGAACCCCGACGGGAGCGGTATTTCGCTCGGTCACCCGCTGGGTGCGTCAGGTGCGGTGTTGTCGGTGAAAGCGGTCCACGCCCTGGCCCGCACGCAGCAGCAGTATGCCGTGACGTCGCTGTGCATCGGCGGCGGCCAGGGCATCGCGGCGCTCTGGCAGCGGGGGTAGATTGCTATCACGAAACAGAGGGGCACACAGCAAACTGAAAGAGAGGGTCACACAGCTGTGTGACCCTCTC
>JBJOJU010000175.1:0-2889 GCA_046046485.1 Chloroflexota bacterium
ATGTGCGAGGAAAACGAGGTTCACATGAATGAAACGACCGCGGCTTTTGTGACTCGCCATGCTCGGCGCAATTTTATCTTGAACGTGACCGAGGGTGGGTTGTTCATGTTCGGCATGAGCATGGTGTCGCGGTTCACCGTGTTGCCGTACTTCGTGGAGCAGTATTCGAAAGAGAGTTGGGTGCAGGGGATCATTCCCACCATCGCCAACGTGGGCTGGTTATTACCCGGGCTGATCGTCGCTCCGATGATTGCCCATCTATGGCGGCGCAAACCAGCGATGCTCATCGGGACGTTCTTCGAGCGTTTACCGTGGTTGGTCGTCGGTCTGTGGTTGATGGCTGGGAATACCTTCGACTCGGTGACCACGCTGGCGATATTCTTCAGCTTGTATGGGCTGCACATGTTCAGCGCGGGAGCGACGTCGATTCCGTGGCAAGATTTCATCGGTCGGGTCATCCCCGAGCAGCGTTGGGGGACGTTTTTCGGATTCCAGAGCGGCGTCGGCAGTCTGCTCGGTGTCGCGGGAGCAGCGGTCGCCACGAAGATTTTGGCGAGTGAGCCGTTGGTGGTGCTCGATCGGACACTGCTGCAGGGGTATACGTTCCCGTTCAATATCGGGGTGTTGTCGCTGGGTGCCTTTGCGTGTCTGTTTGTGTCGTATTTCTTCCTGATGATGACAGTCGAGCCGGCGATCGAACCGCAGGAGAAGCAGCCGATCTGGGGTCTGCTGAAGGACATGCCGCGGATTCTGCGCGAAGACCGGGTGTTCACGACCTACTTGGTCGCCCGCACGGGGATCTCGCTGGGGATGTTGGGGCAGAGTTTTGTCACGGCGGCGGCGTTGGCCAAGTTCCAGTCGACGGGGAGCACCGTGGGTGCATTCACGGTGACGCTGCTGGCGGCACAGGCGGCCGGTAACTTCGGCCTAGGCGCGATATCCGACCGCTTCGGGCACAAGTTTGTGTTGGTGCTGTCGGGGTTCCTCGGGTTGGTGTCGCTTGCGTTGGCGGTCGTGGCGCCGAGTGAGATCTGGTATTACCCGATTTTCGTCTTCGGCGGGATTGCCTTGGGCGGCTACCAGCTGTCGGGGTTCACAATGGTGATGAGCTTCGCCAACACCGACACGCGGCCGACCTACATCGCCACTGCCAATACGTTCTATGCACCTGTGTCGGCCGTGTCGCCCATCTTGGCAGGGTGGTTGGCCGGTGAATTCGGCTACGACGGATTGTTCATCGGGTTGGTCATCGTCGGTGCGCTGGGGGTCATCTTGATGCACACCAAGGTGCAGCTGCCCGAGAAAAGCGGCGCGGGAGTCTCTATCGGTCATTGATTGCCGAACGTCCGACCACACGGGAAACCGTGTGGTCGTTTTTTGTTACCCGGCGATCAAGGCGACGAGTGCGACGCAGATGGGCACGCTGAGGTTGTCGGTCCCGTGGGGCGACAGCGCTTCGACGATGGTTCCCACGGCGGCGCCGGCCAGGCTCGCGACGGCGATGGTGGTGGGGGTGTTGAGCTCGGCATAGGGTGCGAGGCTCGAGGCGGGCAGATAGGTCAACGTCAGTGCGACGACCACTGCTGTGACCACGAACATGACCGCACTCCCTTCGTAGCTGCGTGTGCTGCCGTTGACCGTGTAGCGGTGGGTGCCGTAGTGCTTGCCCACGAGGGCAGCCAGCGCATCGCCCCAGGTCATCGCCATGACCCCTGCGATGACCGCTGGCATGTGGTCGATGGGGCCTTGGGGACGCCAGAGCGCCACGGTGAGCACGGTAATCGACACGGCGAAGTAGACAGTGCCCAGGCTGGCATCGGGGCTATCGATCCCCTTGAAGAGGCGGACGCGATAGAAGAGATAGTTGAGGAGGATGAAGCTCGCAAACGGGATGACCCCGTATTGCCAACTCTGGAAGAGCGCCAACACGCCGAAGATCCACATCCCGGCAGAGACGTGGACGATTTTGCGCGTGATGTCGGCGGCGATGCCGGAGCGGCGGTGGAGTACCTCGGCGACGACCAAGATCCCGCCGGCATAGAGGTACGACGCAATCAATCCCAGTAGGTCGTTGGTCATGTGAGCTCCTCGACTGTGACGGCAGATACCGAGCCTGGTGGTAAGCCCAGCGCGCCGATGAGCCAGCGCAGATGGGTCGCGTCGCCGGTGGTGACGTAGTGGGTCTGCCCGGATTCGTCGAGCGAATCACCGTGGGCGGTCGCCGCGCGGATGGCTTGGAGTGCGACCGCCGGCGCCGGGTCGATGAGGGTGACCCCAGGGGCTGCAGCCTCGATCGCCGTGCGTAGAAACGGATAGTGCGTGCAGCCCAGCACAATCGTGTCGGTGCCGGCCTGCAGCAGCGGCTCCACGTGGGCCGCGACGGCTGCCACGGCTGCGGGTGATGTGGTATCACCGGCTTCGACGTATTCGACGAGGCCGTGGCAGGCTTGGCCGACGACCCGGACGCCGTGGGCGTGGGTGCGGGTCACCTCGGCATAGAGCGCACCGTCGAGCGTCGCAGCCGTCGCCATGACACCGACGACGCCGCTGCGGGTCTGCTGGGCAGCCGGCTTGACGGCCGGCACCATGCCGACGAACGGCGTCTCGGGGTGCTGCGCGCGCAATGATTGCAGCGCAGCTGCACTGGCGGTGTTGCAGGCGACCACCACCGGCGCCGCGCCGCGGCCGATGAGCCAACGGGCGCAGCCGTGGGCGATGGCGGCGATGTCGGCGTGGCTCCGTTGCCCATAGGGGCAACGGGCCTGGTCGGCCAGGTAGAGAATATCGACGGTCGGGGCGATGGCGCGCAGCGCCAGCAAGACGCTCGCCCCGCCGATGCCACTGTCATAAATAGCCAGCATAGCGTCTGCCCGTCGTCTGACTAGCCGT
>JBJOJU010000189.1:0-3182 GCA_046046485.1 Chloroflexota bacterium
CTCCTGACCAGCGACAAGACCATCAAAGAAATCCGGCTGTTCGGCCTCGCACCGTCTATCATGCAGCGCTACACCGCGACCTTCGAGCGCTACTACGACGAAGACCTGAAACTCTCGACCCGCCGTTCGTTCCTCAGCATGCTGTGGGGGCTCGTCTCGACGCTGAGTTTCTATCTCGCCTACGGCAGTGTCGTCTGGCAAGCCTTGGCGGGTGCCATCACCGTCGGTCAGATGACGTTCTATTTCGCCCTGCTTCGCCAGAGCCAGACGACCTTCCAGAGTCTGTTCGGCGGCATCAATTTCTTGCTCGAAAACGGCATGTTCATGACCAATCTGCTCGAATTCTTCGCCATCGAGCCGATTATCCGGTCACCTGCTCGCCCTGTTCCCTTCCCCGACCCGATCCAGCAGGGCATCGTTTTCCACGACGTGTCGTTCCGCTACCCCGACCGCAGTGATTGGACCCTGCGGCACGTCGATCTCAGCATCGCCGCCGGCGAAACCATCGCGCTCGTCGGTCTCAACGGCGCCGGCAAAACGACTTTAGTGAAGCTCCTCACACGCCTCTACGACCCAACCGAGGGTAGCATCACCATCGACGGAATCGACATCCGCGACTTTGCCATCGACGACCTCAATCGCCACATCGGCGTCATTTTCCAGGATTTCGTGCGGTACCAGATGTCGCTCAACGACAACATCGGCTTCGGCAACATCGACCGCATCGACGACCGCACCCGCGTCATCCAGGCTGCCCATGACGGCGGTGCCGATACCATTGCCGCGACCCTCGACAACGGCTACGACTCGATCCTCGGGCGCCAGTTCCAACACGGCCGCGAGCTCTCGGGCGGCCAATGGCAGAAGATTGCCCTCTCCCGCGCGTTCATGCGCGACGGTGGAATCCTCATCCTCGACGAACCGACGTCGGCGCTCGACGCCCAACACGAACACGAGGTCTTCGTGGGCTTTCGTGCGCTCACCAAAGGCCGCACGGCGATTTTGATCTCGCACCGGTTCAGTACAGTGCGCATCGCCGATCGGATCGCCGTCCTCCAAGACGGCACCATCAGCGAATACGGCACCCACGCGGAACTCATGGCCAATCCTCGCGGGTACGCCGACCTCTTCGAGCTCCAAGCACAGGGGTATCGGTAGTAGTCCCGGTGGCACGCCACCGCCATGCCCGTACTCCCGGTGGCACACCACCGGCGGACCCGTACTCCCGGTGGCACGCCACCGGCTGCCTACCAACATCCTCCCGGCAAAACACCAGCGGACCGGGGGCATGCCCCCGGTCCGCACTTCATTCCGCCGCCGCGGCACGTCTCAGCGTGTGATTTCGTAGATGGTCGTCTCGCCCTCGGCGAACACTTCTTTGCCGATCATGGCAATCACCGTGGCCGCATCGGCACCGTACAATTTCCGTTCCGCCGGGCCGACATAGACATAGCGCACGCGATACTGCTCGAGCATCGGCCGCAGGCTCTGTTCGTCGGGTGCGGTGTACATGAAGCGCACGTCACCTTCGCGTTGGAGGATCTCTTGGTCTTTGCCTGGCTGCCCACCACGCCACTGGAATTCGTGTCCCGGCCAGCCCAACACCGTTGGCAAGCCCGTCGATGCCGATACCCCGCCGAAGCCGTTTCCTTCGACGTCGTACGACGACCCGACACCTTCCAACACCACCGACCCCGGGTTGACGTGTGCCCGCAACCAGGCGATCGACGCCGTCCCACCTGCGGCATAGTCACGGGGGGTTTTGCCGTACAACGAGCCGTCGCGCTGTTCGAACAGCGCTTTCCCGACCGTCGCTGCCGGGTATGCCAGGGCGGCACCCGCCAACGGCACGACCAACACCAGCAGCACGATCCGCCAGCCACGCGTCTTGGTCACCCACACGTGCCAGATGGCCAATACCCCGGCGACGCTCCACAGCGCCCACACCTGGTAGTAGAACTTAAACACCGTGTTCATCCGCGAACTGAATGTGTCACGGATGTAGACCAGGTCGACGACGAGGGTCAAAAGCCCCGCCAGCGCCGTCATCCCCAACCAAATGGCGAAGGCCGGGCTGACCTCGCGGCGGCGAAACGCATAGTGCAGCAACAGTGCGGCGAGCGGCAGCGCGGTCAACGTCACAAACCCCATGACCGACCCGACGACCGCGGTACCCACGACCGCCGCCACCAACCCCCATTCAAGCCGGTCCCGCGCGTACGCGATCGCCGCGACGAGAATAGGCACCAAGAACAACCCGAACATCACGAACAGCCCGTGTGCCTCGGTCTGCGCCGGCGCCAACCCGAAGTAGCGCGAAAACGTCGCGATAATCGGCGTGTCGACCGTGGGCTCCGCCCCGCCTACCAGCGACACAAACGACAGGTGGAACGGCAGGAACAACGCATACGACGCCACCACGGTGGTCAGCGTCTCGAGCCCGACGCTCTTCCACGGTGTCTGTGCCCGCACACTCTGCCAGACCAACGCACCGATATACAACGCCACATACGTCGGGTAATCCCAGCTGTTCACCGGGTAGACCATACCCAGCAACAACGCCGGCGTGACCACGTCGGGCAGTTCACCGTGGGCACGGCGCAGCGCCAACGCCAGCAGCAGCAACCCGAAGGGTAACGCCATCACATGGGGGTGCATGTCACCTAACCAGAACGAGAAAAACGGGAACTCGGTGATCGAATATCGCCGCTCCCATGCGCCGTTGTCTTCGACGATCGTGTCCCACACCGCCCGCGACGGATTCCACCAGTTGAAGTCCGCCCAGGTGTCGCGGGGCGTCACTTCTGTCGTACCACCGAAATCCCAGCCCTGGAATGGCCGCTGCAGCTGCAGCGTCTGCCGCGGACCGAGACCGTTTTGGATCGCCGGGCCGATGTCGGCCGCCTCGAGCGCCAATATCTCGGGCAGTCCGGTCACCAACTGCAAGAATCCGCCCATGTTGCCGACGATTAATATCGCCGTGCAGCCGATGACGGCAAACAAGACCGCTGTTTTCTGGCGCAGCGGCGCAAATGCCCCCTGCCAGACCGGTGCCATCGTCACCACTAGGGTGCCTGCACTGGCGCCGATCATGCCGGCTGTCGTTGCCAACGCCAGGTTGTACGCCACCGCCGGGTCCATCCCGGTGATCGTCGCAGGGATCGCAGCCAGCAAGTAGCCGA
>JBJOJU010000238.1:0-4052 GCA_046046485.1 Chloroflexota bacterium
TGACCATCGACGAGGCCTACGAGGTCTTGTTGCGTGCACCGCTCCCGGTCGTCGCGTGGCCGCAGCTCCCCCAACGGGTTTTCTATGAACGCAGTGTCGTCCAGGCGAGCTGGGGGTTCCCCGGCCTCGTCCTCGACGAGCCGCAGCGCCGCCAATATGTCGAAAAAGCCGCTGCCTATGCCGGTTTACCGAGCCACACAGCGGCGTTTTTGCTCCACACCCCCTTGCCGGCTGCGCACTGGAGCCCTGCTGAAGCTGCCGGTATGCATGCATTGGTCAGCGGCCGGGTCGTGCTCCCTGACGGCTGTGGGGTCAAAGGGCAGCTGCTCGGGCCGGTGTCGTTGGCTGCCCAGTTGACCGACGAGCAGCAGCAGCCGCTCCTCCTCGATTCGGTGTTGTTCGAGGGGCTGGTGGTACACACCTGCCTGCGTGCGCGGCTGCAAGCCGAAGCGCTGCAGAGCCTCCAGCGTCCGACGATCATCTGCCTCGATGAACCGTTCCTCGACGTCATGCAGTCGCCGTTCATGACGCTCGACCGCGAGGAGCTGTTGTTTGGGCTGGCACGGGTGCTCGAGGCGATTCCGGTGCGGCGTGGTTTGGTGGTGCGCAGTGGGACGCCGGTGGCGCCGCTCGTGCAGCTCCCACTCGACGTGCTGGTGTTGACGCATTGGGATGCTGCATCGATGAGTGATGCAGACTACACAGCGCTGTGTGATTTTCTGGCAGCCGGGCATGTGCTCGGGGTGGGGATCGTCGAGCGTGCGGCGCAGCAGGTTGAGGCAGTCGCACAGCTGTGTGTCATAATGAAGCGGTTTCTGTCTGCGGGGATTGCGCCCGCTGTGCTCCGTGCACAGCTCTGGGTCGCCCCTGCCCAGTCGCTCGGGCAGCGGGCGGTCGCCGACGCCGAAGACATCATCGCTGCGACGTGTGCCACGGCTGCAGCGGTGCGTGCGTGGTTGGACGAATCAGCGGCAGTGAGCGCCGTATAAGTGCTAAAGGAGTGGAAATGCGCGTGGTCGTAACGGGGTCATTGGCCTATGACTACATCATGAACTTCCCCGGGTTGTTTAAAGACCATATATTGCCGGATCGAGTGCACATGCTCTCGGTCAGCTTTCTGGTCGACTCGATGAAACGGATGCGGGGTGGGGTCGCCGGCAACATCGCATATTCGATGGCGCTGCTGGGCCTCCAGCCATTGGTCGTGGCGGCCGCCGGGCAAGACTTCGGCGAGTACCGCCAGTGGATGAACAGTCGTGGCGTCGATGCGAGTGGAATTCACGAAGTCGTGGGCGAATTCACTGCATCGTGTTTCATCAACACAGACCAGGCCAATAACCAGCTCGTGGCTTTTTATACCGGCGCTATGGCACGCTCCCGCGATCTGAGCTTGCTGGGCTTCGGGCTGACCAAAGACGATTTGGTGGTCATCTCGCCGACCGACCCCGAAGCGATGGCGCGCTATGTGGCCGAGTGTCGCAGCATGGGGGTGCCGTTCTTGTTCGATCCGGGCAAGCAGACGCCGCGGTTGACCGCTGCGCAGATTCTTGACGGGCTCGACGGTGCGTATGCACTCATTGGTAACGACTACGAGTTCGGCATGATGGCGCAGATGACGGGGAAAAGCGAGCGCGAGCTCATCGAGAGCGTCCCGTTGACCGTGATAACCCGTGGCGACAAAGGCTCGATTGTGTCCGACGCCCGCAGCGGCGTGCGCATCGAAACGACCGTCGATGTTGCACCCGTCGACGCCGTGCGCGATCCCACCGGGGCTGGCGATGCCTACTTGGCTGGGTTCGTCTTTGGGATGGCCAACAAATTGCCCGCTGACACCTGCGGCAAGATCGCTGCGTTGGCAGGTGCCTATGCCATCGAGCATCACGGGTGTCAGGAGCACACCTACGACCCGACAGCGTTTTATACCCGCTATATGGGCGCATTCGGTGCCGACGCAGCCGTGCGGACGGCGCTCCAGGTCGCGTCCTGATGCGTTGGGGTATCGTCGGGGCAGGCCGTATTGCAAAGAAAGTCGGCGCAGCGCTGGCAGCGACCCCGGGGCACCGGGTGGCTGCCGTCTGGGCGCGTCGTTTCGACGCCGCACAGGCACTCGCTGCCGGATTCGATGCGTGGGCCACCGACGCATACCCGGCGCTGCTGCAGAGTGGGCAGTGTGACGCGATCTACATCGCGTTGCCCAACCACTTGCATGCACCGTATGCGATCGAGGCAGCCCGGGCTGGGTTACACGTACTCGTCGAAAAACCGCTGGTGAGCCAGGCGAGTGAGTACCACGCGCTGCGCGCAGCGGCGACGGCGCAGGGTGTGGTGGTCGCCGAAGGGATGATGTACCAGCACCACCCACAGACGGTCGCGGTGCGTGCGCTCATCGCCGCGGGTGCCATCGGTGCCGTACAGCAGATCCAGGTGGGCTTCGGCTATCGCCAAGATAACCCATACGATATTCGGATGACCGAACACATCGGTGGTGGGGCAATCGCCGACCTGGGGTGCTATGCGATTCATTTTGCCCAGCTGATTGCCGGTGCACCGGTGCGGACAGTGGTGGCACAGGGAAGCATCGGCGGCAACGACGTCGATGTCCAGAGCAGTGCGGTGTGCCTGCACGCAAATGGGGTGCAGGCGACCCACAGTGTGAGTTTTGTCGGTGGCTTCCACCAATCAGCCCGAATTATCGGGTATGATGGTGTTATCGAGATTGAACGTCCGTTCACAATCTTTCCTGATCGTGAATCGTCGTTTGTGCTCAGGCGTGGTGCGCATTTCGCCCAGCGCGAGGTGCACACGGTTGCGCCGTGCCATCATTTTGTGGTGCAGGCTGAGGCGTTTGCGGAGGTAGTCGCTGCCCCTGCAGCAGAACGCGGTGGTTGGGTCGACGGTGACTCGTACACGAATGCACTGGTACTCGATGCATGGCGCACTGCGATGCGGCGTGGTTCATGTGTCACGGTTGATTGACTACGGGAGTTTTTAAGGAGTAGGACTGCAATGAGCAAAGAGTTTGACATCAAAGACATTGGGTTGGCCGAACAGGGCCGCAAGCGCATGACGTGGGCAGAAAACGAAATGCCCGTGTTGCGCCAGATCCGCGAGCGCTTCGCAAAAGAGAAGCCGTTTGTGGGTATGCGCGTCTCGGCGTGTCTCCACGTCACCGCCGAAACGGCAAACCTGATGGCAACACTCGCTGCGGGTGGTGCCGATGTCGTTTTGGCCGCTTCGAACCCGTTGTCGACCCAAGACGACATCGCGGCGACCTTGGTGAAGCACGAAGAAATCCCCGTCTACGCCATCAAGGGCGAAGACAATGCTACGTACTACAAGCATCTCGACGCCGCGTTGGCACACAACCCGCACGTGACGCAGGACGACGGCGCTGACTTGGTCTCGGGCATTCTCAAGAATCGCCGCGACCTGATCCCCAGCATGTTGGGCAGCACTGAAGAGACCACCACCGGTGTGATTCGTCTGCGTGCCATGGCAGCCGACGGTGTGTTGCCCTTCCCGGTCATCGCCGTGAACGACAGCGACACAAAGCACTTGTTCGACAACCGCTACGGCACGGGCCAGAGCACCCTCGACGGCATCATCCGCGCCACCAACGTGTTGTTGGCCGGGAAGACGTTCGTCGTGGCCGGCTACGGCTACTGCTCGCGCGGTATCGCCGAGCGTGCCCGTGGCATGGGTTCGTGGGTCATCGTCACCGAAGTCGATCCGGTCAAGGCGCTCGAAGCCGCGATGGACGGCTTCCGCGTGATGCCCATGGAAGAAGCCGCTGCCCAGGCAGACTTCATTGTGACGGCGACCGGCAACAAGCACGTCTTGAGCGCCAAGGACTTCGCCTCGATGAAAGACGGCTGTATCATCTCGAACAGCGGTCACTTCAATGTCGAAATCAATATCGACGATCTCGACGCGATGACCGTCGAAAAGCGTCAGCCGCGTCCGTTTGTCGATCAGTACATCCTCAAGGATGGCCGCCGCATCAACTTGCTGGGCGATGGCCGCTTGATTAACCTGGCTGCCGCCGAGGGTCA
>JBJOJU010000026.1:0-3158 GCA_046046485.1 Chloroflexota bacterium
CGCTGGTACGCGAGATCCAGGTCTTTGTGATTACCCTCAAAACGGGCGAGCTCAACACCGACGTGCTGCGGGCCATCGACGAGGCCATCCCCTTTCCGTTGCTCTACGAACTGCACTACGACGGCGCGATTCAGCTCTGGGCGGCATACAAGACCCCCCAGATAGGCCAACCGGCCCGCAGCAGCACCGGCGCCTATCACTGGTCGCCCTGGCTGTCGCAGCACGACCCGCGCCGGCCGCTGCCGGTGGTGCTCGACATGGAGCAGCTCTACGGCCAACTGTTGGCACCGCTGCTGCCCCACCCCGCCCGGCCAGGCGAGCGGTTGCCCCAGCACATGGCCCGGCTGACCGCCATCGGCCAGGCCCAGCGCGAGCTGGCCGCCACCGAACGCCGGCTGCGCGGCGAAAAGCAGTACAACCGCCGCCTGGCCATCCACACCACCCTGCGCCAGCAACAACAGGTCCTCCAGCAGTTACTCGCCCCCACCCGACCACAAGGAGCCTTCGATGCAGAAGCTCTCGATGCAGAGTCGTGATCTGACCGCCGCCCAGCTCGATCTGCTGCGCGACCTCTTCCCGCATGTGTTCACCGAGGTGCGCGACGAGCACGGCACCCTGACCCACAAAATCGACTTCGATGTGCTGCGCCAAGAGCTCAGCCGCGAGCTCGTCGACCCCGGCGTCGAGCGCTACCAACTGACCTGGCCCGGCAAGCGCAACGCCATCCTGGCCGCCAATACCCCCATCGCCAAGACGCTGCGCCCCCAGCCCGACCAGAGCGTGGCCTTCGACAGTTCCGAGCACCTGTTCATCGAAGGCGACAACCTCGACGCGCTCAAACTGCTGCAAGAGACGTACCTGGGCAAGGTCAAACTCATCTACATCGACCCGCCATACAACACGGGCAACGACTTCATCTACCGCGACAACTACGCCCAATCACGCGACGCATTCTTGGCAGACTCCGGCCAGAGCGACAGCGACGGCCAGCGCCTGGTCGCCAACCCCGAGACGCACGGCCGCTACCACTCCGACTGGCTCAGCATGATGTACCCGCGCCTCAAATTGGCTCGCAATTTGCTGCGTGAGGATGGAGTTATTTTCATCAGTATTGATGATAACGAAGTGCATAATCTGAAAAAAATGTGCGATGAGATTTTCGGTGACGGGAATTTCATTGCGTCTATCATCTGGCAAAAGAAATATGCGCCACAAAATGATGCAACATATATGAGTGATATGCACGACTATGTGTTAGTTTTTGCGAAAAACGCGAAGACATCACGCACAGATTCTGATGGCTTGTCACTCGATTTGCTGCCTCGCAGCGATGAGCAAAACCGAGCATACACCAACCGAGACAACGATCCTCGCGGCACGTGGAAACCGGGTGACTTGACTGTCAAATCATATAGCGCCCAGTACGACTATCCGATCACAACGCCTTCCGGCAGAGTTGTCCACCCTAGTAAGGGCACTTGCTGGCGAGTCTCACGAGAAAAATTCGCCGCATTAGTTGCCGACCATCGTATCTGGTTTGGTGAGGACGGCAACAATGTGCCATCCATCAAACGGTTCCTCTCCGAGGTCCAAGACGGCGTAGTCCCCACGACCTGGTGGACCTACCAAGAAGTCGGGCACAACCAAGAAGCAAAACAGGAACTGAAAAAACTCTTCCCCGAAACCGACGATATCTTCGACACACCCAAGCCCGTCCGCCTGCTGCGACGCATCATCGAGCTGACGATGCGCAACGACCCGACCGCGATCGGGATGGACTTTTTCGCTGGCTCTGCGACGTTTGCACATGCGCTCATGGCGTACAACGCAGACGACAGCGGCAAGCGGCGTTACATCCTCGTCCAAGAAAATTCCCCGCGGAGCGCAACCGCCCGGGACGCCCGGGTCACATTCCCCACCATCGCAGAAATCGCCAAAGAACGCATCCGCCGCGCCGGCGCCCAGATCCTACGCACGTGGGAGTCGGCGCACGCCGCGCCCAGCACCCAGAACTTCCTCGCCGCCGGCGAGGATGCCGTACGCCCGCCCGATGTCGGCTTCCGCGTCTTGACCATCGACAGCAGCAACATGCGCGAGGTCTTTTACCGCCCTGATTCGCTGCTGCAGGGGCAACTCAGCCTGCTCCACGACAACATCAAAGCCGACCGCAGCGGGCTCGATCTGCTCTTCCAGGTGATGCTCGAGTGGGGCGTCGACCTGGCCCTGCCCATCACGACCGCCACCGTCCAGGGCAAAACCGTCTACACCGTGGCCGCCGGCGCATTGGTGGCCTGCTTCGAGACCGGTATCGACGAGGCGCTGGTGCGCACCCTGGCACAGCAGACGCCGTTACGGGTCGTCTTCCGCGACAGCGGCTTTGTCGACGACGCCACCAAAATCAACGTCAGCCAGATTTTCGGCCAACTCTCGCCCAGTAGCGACATCCGCGTGCTCTGAACGGAGGCTCCAGCGATACCACCGATTGATGATGCAGAAGATATAAATGAGATAAATGACATGAACGAGGATGAGATGAAGAAGCTGACCATGCGCAGCCCCGACCAGACCGCGCGCAACATCGCGTTGCTGAAAGACCTCTTCAATCAGTGCGTCACCGAGGGTTACGACGAGCAGGGCAACCTGACCGAGCGCATCGACTTTGACCTGTTGCGCCAGGAGCTCGCCGACGTCATCGTCGAAGGCCCCGCAGAGCGCTACACGCTCAATTGGCCGGGCAAGCGCGAGGCGATCCTGACCGCCAACGCGCCCATCACCAAGACCCTCCGCCCGGTGCGCAGCCAGAGCGTCGACTTCGACACCACCCAGAACGTCTTCATCGAAGGCGACAACCTCGACGTGCTCAAGCTGCTCCAAGAGACGTACCTGGGCAAAATCAAACTCATCTACATCGACCCGCCCTACAACACGGGCAATGATTTCATTTATAGAGACGATTTCGCGGCGTCCACCAAGCACTATCTCAAAGATTCGGGCCAAACCGACGACGTCGGTCGGCGCTTGGTCGCCAACACCGAGTCGAATGGCCGCTTCCACTCCGATTGGCTCAGCATGATGTACACGCGGCTACGCCTGGCCCGGAATCTGCTGGCGGACGACGGGGTGATAGTTTTGTCTATTAGCGACACCGAAATTGCAAA
>JBJOJU010000297.1:0-6976 GCA_046046485.1 Chloroflexota bacterium
AGTCTCGGCTTTGGTATCCATACTGCCGGGCACGTCGCGGCCATCGGCCCTGCGGCACTCATCACCCCCACCATCACCGCGGCAGGGCGCAGCCCCGACGGCCCCAATCGGCTCTTCGAGCACCGCGGCGGGCTAATCTACGGTGAACCCTGGCACGACCCGGGGCTCGAGTGGGTCGGGCGGCGCTGCACCAGCGTGTGGGAAACGTGGGACATCCCGGTCATCGTCTCACTGTCGGGCGACGACCCTGATCTGCTCCACTGCATCCGCGAACTCAACCAGGTCGAGGGCATCGCCGGCTTCGAAGTCGCGCTGACGAACCACCAACTACCCACACAGTTCGAGCGCGTCCGCAGCGCCTGCGACATGCCACTCCTGCTCAAGCTCCCCGCTGCGCCACCGACCATGCTCGCCATGCTTGCGCAGGCCGCCGCCGCTGTCGGCGTCGACACGTTGACCCTGATGGGGCCGGCAGCGGTCGCCGGCGGCTCCTACGTCAACCCGGCGTTTGGAGCACTGACACTGCATGCCGTCCAATCGCTCGCCGGCACCACTGCACTCGAAATCAGCGCGTGCGGCGGCATCCACGACACCGGCACTGCCCGTAGCCTCCTCCAGAGCGGCGCCCGGACCATCCAGCTGGGCAGCTGGCTGCTACGCGACCCCGGCTGCATCCAGCGCCTCCGCGCCGCCAATTAGCGCCGGATCTGTCCCGTGCCAGTGACCACCCACTTGTAGGTCGTCAATTCTCGCAGGCCCATCGGACCGCGGACATGCAGTTTCTGCGTGCTGATAGCGATTTCGGCACCCAGCCCCAGCTGACCACCGTCGTTGAAGCGCGTCGACGCATTGACCATCACCGCCGTCGAATCGACCTGTTGGACAAACTGCGCGATTGCTACCGGGTTTTCACTCAGAATCACCTCGGTGTGCCCGCCGTGCTCGTTGATGTGCTCGATCGCGGCATCGACGCCGTCGACTATGTGCAGGGTCGCAATCAGTGCCATGTATTCGGTGTCGTAATCGTCGCTCCCGGCTGCGACGATCCGGCTGTCGTTCACCCCAGCAGCCGCCAGTAGTGCCTGGGCCTCGGGGTCGCAGCGCAACTCGACGCCTTCTGCCAACAGCGCCCGGGCCGCCAACGGCACCATCTGCGCTGCCCCCGCACGTTCGAACAACAGCACGTCCAGCGAATTACACACACTCGGCCGCTGGACACGCCCATTCACCACGATGCCGCCGATAAAGTCGGGGTTCGCCGTCTGGTCGATATAGGCGTGCACAATCCCCACGCCACCCACAATGACCGGCATCGTGGCGTGTTCGACACAAAAGCGGTGCAGTGCAGCCCCGCCACGTGGGATCACGACGTCGACAGAGGCATCGAGTTTCAACAATTGCTCGACCAGCGCCCGATCCGGGTCGGTGATCGCCTGCAAGACATCGCCGGGCAACCCGCAGGCCGCCAACGCAGCCTGCAGCAACGCGACAATTGCCGCACACGACTGGCTGATTTCTTTGCCGCCGCGCAGAATCGCCGCGTTCCCCGACTTCACACACAAGGTCGCTACGTCGAAGGTCACATTCGGGCGGGCTTCATAGATGACCGCGACTACTCCGATGGGCACACGGACCTTGTACCAGTCCAGCGCATTGGGGAGCGTCCCACGCTCAAAAATCTCACCGACCGGGTCGGGCAGTGCAATCACCGTCGCGATGTCGTCGGCGATCGCCGCCAAACGCTGCGGGGTCAACAACATCCGGTCGAGCAGCGCCGGGCGCAACCCGGCAGCCTGCCCACGCTCCATGTCGACAGCATTGGCGGCTAAAATCGCCTGCTGTTGCTGTGGGTCACGCAATAACGCAGCCATCTGCGCGAGGACGGCGTTGCGTTGGGCCGTGGTCGTCTTGGCAATCTGGCGGGCCGCCACACGGGCCCGGCGCGCCATGGCGATGATATCGATGGTCGTCATGCAGATCTCGCTTCGTCGGGTGCTACGACTATCATATCATCCCGGTGCACGACGGCACTGCCGTAGTCGTAGCCGAGGATATCGGCGATGGCGGTCGATTTTTTCCCCATGATCCGCCGCACGTCGGCGGCGTGATACAACGACAGCCCGCGGGCGATTTCGCGTTCGGGTGAAAAAATCCGTACCGTCTGGCCGCGTTCGAAGTCGCCTTCGACCGCGGTGATACCAGCCGGTAACAGGCTTTTCCCTCCCGAGACAATCGCCTGAGCAGCCCCCGCGTCGGTGATTATTTTGCAGTCACGGACCGTTTCAGCCAAGATCCACCGTTTGCGCCCCTCGCGGTGATTGACCTGCGCGGGAAAGCGGGTGCCGACGTGTGCACCCCCCACGACGCGGGTAATCACATCAGGGCTGGCACCCGGCGCAATCACGACGTCGATGCCGCTCTGGGTCGCCAGATCGGCCGCTTGGATCTTGGTCATCATCCCGCCCGTGCCCCGCACGCTGCCGGTGCCCCCAGCCAAGGCGTAGATCGCCGGGGTGATGTGGGGCACCGTCTCGATCAACGTCGCCTCCGGGTTGCTGCGTGGGTCGGCGGTATACAACCCGTCGATGTCGGTCAGGATGAGCAACAGTTGCGCATCGACCAGGTTGGCGACCAATGCCGACAGATTGTCGTTGTCGCCCACCTTGATTTCGTCGACCACGACGGCGTCGTTTTCGTTGATGATGGGCACGACCCCGTGCGCGAAACAGGTCAGTAGCGTGTTGCGGGCGTTGAGGTACCGATGGCGATCACTGATGTCGGCTTTGGTGAGTAACGTCTGACCGACGGGCACCGAATAGAGCTCGAACATCTGCTGGTAGAGGTGCATAATGAACGACTGCCCGACGGCAGCGAGCATCTGCTTCTGGGCGACGTCACGGGGCCGGCGCTGCATCTGCAGGCATTCGAGCCCCGCAGCGACAGCGCCGGATGTGACCAATATGACCTCGTGCCCAGCAGAACGCAGCGCAGCGAGTTGACGCACAAAATCAACCATCCGTGGGCGGTGCAGCCGCGTCGTCCCTGCGGTCAACACATTGGTGCCCAACTTCACCACGACGCGCATCGGTGTACCCAGATCGTTCATGCCAGTCCCTTGGCTACTGTACGATGCGGTACCCGACGCCCCATTCTGTCAACAGCAACCGCGTGTTGCGACCTGCTTTTGGCTCGATCTTGCGGCGCAAGTACCACATATAGACTTTGAGATAATCGTGGTCGTGCTGGGAATTAGGCCCCCACACCGCTTCGAGTAGTGTATCATGCCGCACGACTGTCCCGGCGTTTTCTGCCAAGACTGCCAACAGTGCGTACTCGGTGGGCGTCAGGTCGACCACTTCACCCTTCACTTTCACGACGCGCGTCTGGATGTCGATGGTGATCTCGCCCATGCCCACCACGCGCACCCGCTGGGTCCCCTGCGCCCGCCGCAACAATGCGCGGACCCGGGCCAACAGCTCGTCCATGTCGAACGGCTTGGCCAAGTAGTCATCGGCTCCGCAGTCGAGGCCCATCACCACATCGCGCGACTGCGTCCGGGCAGTCAACATCAACACGGGGACCTGATTGCCGTTCGCACGAATCCGCTGGCAGACCTCACGACCGTCCATCTCGGGCATCATCACATCGAGCACGATCAAATCCGGGTGGATTTCCTCGATTTTGGTCAGACACTCCGCACCACTCGCGACTTCGTGCACCCGGTAGCCGGCATTGCTGAACAACAGGTTCAACAACTTCCGTAACCCAGGCTCGTCGTCTACCACCATGATGTTCTGTTGGACCGTCATGTCTGCCTCGTTATGGGTTCGTGCGGAGCCGTTCTACCAACGCGAGTACGTCGCTGGTGGTCAACGTCCCCACATAGACGTAGCGGATATTGCCCTCGGTGTCGAGGAAGTAGCTCACCGGTATCGGCGAAATCTGATACGACCGCGCCACACTGCCGTCGGTGTCGTAGACAATCGGGTACTGCACCCCGTAGCTCTCGACAAACGCCTCGACCGCCGCATCGCCTGGTTCGCCATTCTCTTCTTGGCTGCGGAGATTGATCCCCACGAACTCTACCGTATCACCCCGCAGCTGCTCATACGCAGCCTGCAGTGCCGGGGTTTCTTCACGGCACGGGACACACCATGTCCCCCAGAAGTTTACTACGACAATTTTACCACGTAATTCGTTTAATTGGAGGGTTTTTCCCTCAGTTGTTTGCAGCGAAAAATCAGGAGCTGGCCTGTTTGTTTCCGCAGCTGCAGGCAATACAGGTGTCGCCAATCGCTCGCTGACTATCCAAACCGTGGCAACGATTATGAGTCCGATGATTCCCCCGAGGATGACCATCCAGATCTCGCGGTTGAGCCCAGCACCGCGTGCGGGCTGTGACACCGGCTGGATCCGCACGCCGATCGAGCGATCATACGCCTGCCGTTGCTCGGGGTCGAGCAGCAGGTCACGCACCGCTTCGAGTTCGCGAATACGGGTCGCTGCCGCAATGCCGACGGTCCCACCCGGATCGTTGAGCCAATCAGCGCGATACCGAGCACAGACCTGGCTGCATCCAGCGCGGATCGCCGGTTCGTCGGCATCCATCGGGATACCAAGGAGCTCGTAGTGATTCTGGGCCATGGCTGCCTCTCTGGCGGGTCTGCCCGCATCCCACGCTCAGCGGAACTGGTTGATGAGTTTGGCGGCTTGCAACGCGATGGGCGAGTCTTTCGCTTCGCGATCGATGACCCGCTGCCACGCTGCAATCGCCGCTTCCGGCTGCGGCGGCGTGTTCATGGCCAGACAATAGCCCAGATTCATCAGCACGCGCGACGCATCCGTCGCAGGGACCTGGTCGACCACCGTGCGCATCTGTTGCAAGCCTGCGTTGGCACTTTTCTTGTCACCGACATCGTTTCCGTAGAAGCACAACGCTGCGCCATGATCGGCTGCTACCACATTGTTGGTCGGGTCGATAGTCATCGCCTTTTCGTAGGCGGTCGCCGCCATCTGCCAGCGCTCGATGCGGTCGATGTACGTCTGACTCCCAGGGCTCATCTCGCGCACGATCTGCACGCTGTTGTAGAGCATGTTGCCGTAGTCGATCCAGGCCGTGACATTCTTGGGGTCTGCATCGGTGGCGAGTTTCGCCGTGGCAATCGCCGCCTCAAACTGATCGAGTTGGCTGTTGACCGTCTCGACGGGCGGCGTGTCGTTCTTGGGGGCGACTTTAGTCCCGCCGTCGGTCAGGAAGAACGCGCTCGCCACGATCAACAGCGGCAGCAGAATCGCCAGAATCAGGGTCGTATTGTGGGTCGGCGCCGGCGATGTACGGGCAATGGGCTCGGTTTCGAACCCACGGGCACGCTCGGCTGCCCGGGCTGGTGGCAACGGTGCATAGTCGAGTACCGGCTCGACAGTGGGCAGCCCTTTGGCGACCACCGACTCGAGACCAGCGTCGTACGCCGCACGCAGCGTCGGGTCGGCCAGGATCGCCCGTGCCTGCTCGAGTGCGAGCAACCGCTGGCCGGCGAGCTCGCGCAACTCGGCCGACACGTCGGTCAGAGCAGCAGGGTCATAGGCACGGCGCAGCCGCTCGTACGCAGCCTCGATCACCGCAGGCTCTGCGTCTGCCGGCACCTGCAAAATCGCATAATAATCGACCATGATATCCCTTCGTCATGGGCGCCAGCGGCACCCATGCATGCACAGTTCAATGTCTAGGCAGTGACCGAGTCGTCGCGCCGCCAGAACCGCAACTTCGCCCACAGGTTCGTCAGCCCGGCCAGCGACAACTGACCCGCTTCGCTCTGCCGGCGCACCACCGCGATGGCGCCACCCAGACAGGCGGTGATGATGCCCACCCAGACCAACAAGATGCCCGGTTTAACCGCTACCGTCACCACCGCACGGGCCGGGTCGACCGGCAGGTTCAACCCGCCGACGCGGATAATCACACGCTTCTGGTTGGGATCAAAGGCCGCCATCGACGCGGTGTGCCCGCCCGGCAGGTCGACCGGCATTTCCTGGATCGCCTTGTTCGGGTCGGTTTCGTTGGCCAGGATCACAATTCCCGGCTCTATCTGCGTGGTTTTCCCCTCGTACGTCACCGCCAATTGGGCGTTGATATCTGACTTGACCGACTGGTCGGTGGGCACTACAAAGCCGTGGAAGGTAATCGTGTACGGTCCGATGTCTTTCGACTGATCGACCGACAAATCGACGACGTTCTGGTCCAAAGGTGGCTGGTATTCGACCGGCGAGATGTACATGTCTTGGAAGAGCTCGCTGCGGATCGACGGCGTGGCCATCGTCGCACCCATGCGGGGGTTGAAGTAGAGCATCGGTGTCGCCGAGGTCGACCGACCGCCACGGGTCACCGTCATATCGAGGACCCCTTGGCCCTTCGCGTCCATGCGCCAGCCATTGAAGGCAATGTCGTAGCCGTAGATCGCCATCGACTGCCCTTCGGGCACCAGCACACGCGTCTCGGGGGTCGCATACCAGGTCGAGGCAATCGCACCCACCGCGAACACCATGATGCCCACGTGCGCCAAGTAGCCACCGATGCGCAGCCAACCAGAGCGCAGTGTGCGCATGATCATCACGACGTTGGTGCCGATGGCAAAGGTCGCGAAGCCGACGTACAACGCCGCCATGATGCTGCGTGCGCCCAAGATCACTGCCACACTCGTCACCACGAAGGCGATAATGCCCGGTATCTGGATGGTTTTCAACAGCGTCCGCGGGTTCGTGTCGCGCTGCCCCAACAACGGCCCGACGACCATCAGGATGGCTAAAATCAAGCCCAGCGGTGACACCGTCGTACTATAGAAACTCCCCACCAACCCGAAGCGCCCGTCTTGGAAGGGCTGTGCCCCCGTGTTGTAGGTCGTGCCGTCGTCGAGAGTGAACAGCTGCCCGAAGAAGCCCTGGAGCGCATTCCCCACCCCGGGAATCGCCGAAATCACCG
>JBJOJU010000360.1:0-31371 GCA_046046485.1 Chloroflexota bacterium
CCACCATTGTACGGCTCCTCGATGAATGTATAAACAATTAAATATTTCAGGTGCGTGTCGCGAGTCAGCGCACCGCCGCCCGGATCTGGCGTTGGTGGACCTCGTCGTGATTGGCCAGGTAGGTCACGACGGGCGCGACGGTCCACAGACCATATTCTTGGTGCCAGCCGGTGCGCTGGAGGTGCGCAGGGGTCAGGCGCCGAAAAGCCTGCAGCGTCGTGGCGCGTTCGCGCTCGAGGGTGCGCAACAGCGCCCAGACGTCGGCGTGCTGGTAGCCGTTGCGGATCACCGCCGCGTCTTGGTCGTAGGGGATGATGGCGGGCTGGTCGAGGGTGCACATGCGCGCAATCCGGTAGCGCAGCAGTTGTTCGGTGTCGATGAGGTGGCCGACGATTTCGACGATCGACCACTCATGCGGCGCCGGTTTGGCGCGGAGCTGGCTGGGGCGCAGGGGGGTGACCAACATGCACAGCACGGGGAGCGAATGGGCCATGCGGTCGCAGTCGGCGACGAAACGTTCGTACATCTCAGTCTCTCGCAGTCTGTTGGTAGGCGGTGAACACGGGTTCGGCAGCGGCGTTGCCGCCGCAGATGATGGCGACCGGGGTGGTCGAGCGCTGCAGGTCGATCTGGCCACTCTGGAGTGCGGCGATGCTGGCGGCGCCCGAGGGCTCGACTAGTTGGTTGGCTTCGCGCCACAGCCAGCGCATCGCCGCCAGCATCTGGGTGTCGCTGACGAGTACGATCTGGTCGACCGCTGCCCGTGCCAGTGCCAATGTCGTTTCGCTGACGGCGCGGGGCGACAGGGTATCGGCGAAGGTGGCCACCCCGGGCAGGGTCGTCAGCCGACCGGCGTCGACGCTGACCTTCATGCTGGGGGCACCGGTCGGCTCGACGCCGATGATGGTGGCCTGTGGGTTGCGTTGTTTGATGGCGGTCGCCACGCCGGCGATGAGCCCGCCGCCACCGATGGCGACGATGTACAGGTCAGCCGCGGGGACATCGGCGAGCAGCTCCAGACCCAGTGTGCCTTGGCCGATGAGGGTCTCTTCGGCTTCGAACGAGTGGATATAGGGGATGCCGTGGGCGTCGGCATAGGCGACCGCCGCGATGTGCGCGTCGTCCCACACGTCGCCGTGGCGGACGACGGTCGCGCCCCAGGCTTCGATGCGGGCGACCCGATCGGCCGTGGCCCGCGCCGGCAGGTAGACCGTCGCCGGGCAGCCCAAGCGCCAGGCCGCATAGGCGAGTGCAACGCCGTGATTGCCCCCCGAGGCGGTGCAGACGCCACGCGCGCGGGCTGCGGGGTCGAGCTGGAGCAGATTGTTGAACGCACCGCGCACCTTGAACGAGCCCGTGACCTGGGTGTTTTCGAGCTTGAGGACCAGGTTGGGGTGCAGGTCGCCGCGCAGCTGCGGGGCGGGCAAGATAGGGGTACGGCGGATGTAGGGGGCGATGCGCTGCAGCGCGTCGTCGAATCGGTGCGGTGCGATCGTGGGCATGGCATTCTCGGCTGGTGAGGTTTTCTGTATTATAGGTTCTGTTCGCAGCATCCACAGAAAAGGGGAACCGCATGCCGCGCGTCATCCTCATCGCCGGCCCGGCTGGGGCAGGGAAAACGACCCTGGCGCAGACCATCGCCGCCCAGCCGGGGTGGGTGATGCTGTCGGAAGACCAGTACTGGAGCCAGCTGCCGCGCGACCCGTTCGCGCTGCGCAGCGACGCAGACAAATACGAGATCCAGGCGCTGGTGCTGGCCGATATCCGTCGACACGTCGCGGCGGGGCAGTCGGTGGCACTCGAATTCATCGTCTACGACGACCCGCCGCAGCCGGTGCAGTTCTATCACGCAGCGGTGCAGGCGCTGGGGACCCCGGTGACGGTCTGCGTCCTGCGCCCGTCGGTCACCACCCTGATGGCGCGGCAGGCGCAGCGTGGGTTGCCCCACGACATCGAGGTGAGCTCCGAGGTACGGCATGCCAATGCGCTCCACCAGCTGCGCTGCCTCGCCCACCCGGCGATCGACCCCGGTTGGGTCGTCGCCGCCGACCAGATGGAACCACTCCAGATCGCCGCGGCGGTCCTGGCACGCTGACCCCCCTGTGCGTCTGCACGGGGGGTAGGTGGGAGTTGGTCGGGTATGAACCGACGCGAGCGGTGGGCGTTGACATGGTCGTGCCCCGTGCAATCGCACGGGGCACGTTTTCTCTCTGCAAAAAAACGCTACGAAACGGCCGGGGCAACCACGGGGGCGGGTTTGCGGATCTGGATTGCCAAGCTGCTGCCGATGACCGCGGTGATACCGGCCAGGGTGAACGCGAGCAGGTAGTCGCCTTGGCTGTCGCGGGCGACGCCGCCCAGCCACGAGGCGAGGGCTGCGCCGAACTGGTGTGCGCAGAAAATCCAGCCGTAGACGACGGGCACGTTGCGGGCGCCGAAGAGCTCGTTGGTGAGGGCGACGGTGGGGGGTACGGTTGCGATGTAGTCGAGCCCGAAGAGCACCGCAAACGCCGACAAGCCGATGGGGTCGTGCACGAACGGCAACAGAAAGAGCGACAAGCCGCGGAAGCCGTAGTAGATGCCCAGCAAGCGGCGTGGGTTGTAGCGATCGGTCAACATCCCCGACCCGAGGGTGCCCACGAAGTTCATCACGCCCATCAAAGCCAAGGCGCTGGCGGCGACGGTCGTGGTGAAGCCGTGTTCGACGGCGTGGGCCAGCAGGTGCGTGCCGATGATGCCGTTGGACGTCGCGCCGCAGATGAAAAACGTCGCACTGAGCAGCCAAAAATCGCGGTTGGCCAGCGCCCGGCGCATCACCCCCGGCTCGCTGACCCGGGGTGTGGGTACCGTCTGGGCATCGGCGCCCAGCGCGAGCAGGCCGACGTCGCTGGGGTCGGTGCGCACCACCGCGATGATGGGGATCATCAATACACCAGCGACCAACGCCACCAGCAGCGACGCGGAGCGCCAGCCCGACGCCTCGGTGATGAGTGCGAGCGCTGGGATGAAAACCAGTTGGCCGGCGCTGGTGGCCGCGCCGAACAAGCCCTGCACCAGTCCGCGCCGCGAGACGAACCAGCGGGTGGCAACAGCAGCGCCCAGGACCCCGCCCACGATCCCCGTGCCGATGCCGCTCAGGGCACCCCAGGTGACGGCAAAGCCGAGTTCATTGGTCACCAGCGTGCCGCTGAGCGCACTGAGCGCGATGGCGGCCAAGCCGATGACGGCGGTGTTGCGGGTACCGACCCGGTCAATGAGGGTACCGATGAACGGCCCCGACAGACCGTAGAGGAGCAAGCCGACCGAGACGGCGAGGCTGAGCGACGCCCGCGTCCAGCCGAATTCGGCGGTCAGAGCGGGCAAAAAGACGCCGGGTGCGACACGCGCTCCAGCAGACATCAACAACGCGGTCGCGATAGCCGCGACCACGAACCAGTGGCGGTGCTGGCGCATGGGGGTCCTTTCGGTCAGACAGTGTCGTGGGCAGAAGGGTCGAGATTGCTGATCAGGATGCTCTGGATGATGTCGGCGAGCATCTGCATACGCACAGGCGCGGGGACGTTGCGCAGCTCGGCAGCGGAGAGAGCCGCGATGTCGTTGGTGAACAACACCCCGATGATTACCGCTGCCAGCATTGTCGCACGCAGATGTGGGTACGACAAATCGCTGCCGATGAAGCCGGCCAAGATGTACTTTTCGTAGAGCAGCCGCAGGTTGCCCACGCCTTCGGGGCGCGATGCTGCAGCGCGGATGATGGCTTTGGTCTCTTCGAAGACCCCGGCTTGTTCACCCGGCTCGAGGATGGCCTTGGCGATCTTGAGTCCCCACTCCGGTTTTGCTTCGATGTCGCTGAGCACGACATGGAGCGACAGCATCAACGGCGGCGCTTCGATGCTTTCGATGAACAATTGCTCTTTGGTGCCGAAATACTGCATCACCAAGCTGGGGTCGATACCGGCACGTTCACCGATCCCACGGATGGTGGTGCGTTCGAAACCGTTTTCGCTGAACACCGTGCGGGCCACTGTCAGGATTTTCGCGCGGGTTTCCGCACCCTTCCCTTTGGGGCGTCCACGTTTGCGGCGTGTATCGTTTGCGTCTTCGTGCATGCGCTGATTGTAACAGCATAAATGAAAAATATTGTCAAGCGACAGCGGAGTAGAGAGTAGAGAGTAGAGAGTAGAGGACAGTATAGATAGACGATCAAACCAATCTCTATTCTCTATCTTCTAACCTCTACTCTCTATTTCCGCTATTATGGCGACAAGTGGTGTGTACGAGGAGTGTGAGATGGACGTCGCCGAGATATTCGCCGAGTTCGAGACCCTGAAAACCGACCGGCAGCGCAAATATTACCTGAGCCAGGGTGCCCAGGAGCCCGTGCTGGGGGTGCCCACCGGCGCGATGAAGCCCATCGCCAAGCAGGTGAAAAACAACCAAGCCATCGCCGAAGAGCTCTACGCCAGCGGCAATTTCGATGCCATGTACCTGGCCGGCATGATCGCCAACACCAAGGTGATGACCAAAGACGACTTCCGCCGCTGGCTGAAGAGCGCTAATTTTTGGATGATCTCGGATTTCATCATCGCTGTGTCGCTCTCCGAGACGCCCTACGCCCAAGAACTCGCCGACGAGTGGATCGCCGGCAGCGGCGACTACGAAATGTCGGCTGGCTGGAGCTGCTACGAGTGGCTGGTGGGCCGTCTCAAAGACGAAGCCTTCGATCAGACCAAACTGGCCGGTATGCTGCAACGCATCGAGCAGACCTACCCCCAGATGCCCACCCGCACCCAGCAGTCGATGCGCCGTGTCGTGGTGGCGATGGCGATTTCGTACATCCCCCTCCACGAGGCTGCGAAACAGACCGCCGCCGTCGTCGATGCCTATGTGGCGACCCTGCCTGCCGCACAGCAGCCCAGCCGATCGCTGGTGGGCGACATCGCGCACATGCTGGGGATGTCTCGTCTCGGGTTCAAACGCAAATACGTGAGGTGTTAGGTTAAAGGTTAAAGGTTATAGGTGGGCAATAGTCGTTCGTGCCACCGTGGCAAGCCCGGTGGCACGTTTGTGTATTCATTTCTCTGCGGCTCTGCGCGCACCGTGTCTCCGTGTCTCCGTGTCTCCGTGTGAGGCTGTATGGAAAATCAGACCCACGGCACGCCTTACCTTTAACTTTTAACCTTTAACCCTTAACCCTTAACCTCTCTCGCGTTTCCCCGCGTTCAGCAGCACCATCAACTCGGCGATGCGTTTGGCGCGGGTCGCCGGTTGTTTCGCGCCGTCGATCCAGCGCAGGTAGTTTTTCCGGTAGAAGGTGGGCAGGCTCTCGAAGAAGCGTTGCGCCGCCGGTTCGACCCGCAAGGCGCTGGCGAGGTCATCGGCCATTTGGCTAATCTGGGTGCCTTCGAGCTGCAGCACGACCTCGACCACCATACCGGCGCTGACCGGGTTGTCGCGGCACCAGGCGGCCCCCATGCGCAAGACGTGCGCGCCGTCGTCGACGAGGACCTTGCCGCGATAGCTTTGGCCGCCGATGGTGCCCGTGATGTCATATCGGTCGCGCTCGCCCCACACAACCGCAGGGTCGAAGGGCAGCGTCAATGCCAGCCCAGTGCCGTTTTTGCGCATGGTGACCTGGAATGTCTGACAAAGCTGCATGTCACGCCTCCTCGCCGATCAGTAGTTCGATGGTGACCACGTCACCGGCGGTGACCCGCTGGGCGGTCTGGACGATTTTCTTGATTGGGATGAGATAGCCGCCGTTTTTGGGGAACAGCGACGTCGTCCAGGTTGTCACATCCAGCCGGCAGGTCGCCGGAATCACGCCCCAGCCATAACTCACCAGCCGCGCCGCCGCGCGGATATCGCCACAGACGTCGTCGGGCACCGCCACAAAGAGAAACGGCGCCGGACCGCGCCATTCGAAAATATCGCCGGTCACCATCAGTCGCATCGCCACTCCTCGGCCAACAACGCATAGAAATACTCGTCCCACCAATGGTCGCCGCCGCGGTGGATACAGCGCACGAAATGCGCTTCGCGGCGCATCCCCAGCTTCTCCATCACCCGCCATGAGGCCGGGTTTTCGGGTTGGGCCGTGGCGATCAAGCGGTGCGCGCCCAGCGTCCCAAAGGCATAATCGCGCACGGCCGCGGCGCCCTCGGTCGCATACCCCTGCCCTTGCGCAGCCGGGTGCACCGCCCAGCCGATTTCGTAGGTGCGCGGTTGGTGCCACCGGTGGAAGTTGAGATGCCCGATCGGCGCCGTCTGCCCGTGGGGCACCAGCACAAACGCGGTGGCCGTCGCCGGGTCACTATTCGCCGCTGCCAGCGCCACGACCTCGTCAAACGGCATGGCACTGCCGTGGAAGTACTCCATCGCCACCCCGTCGGTCATGTATGCAGCCACCGCGGCAGCGTCGTCGGGGTGCATCGGGCGGATGGTCAGCCGTGGAGTAGTCAGGTGCATCGGTATGCCTTTTTCACGCATCTGCAGGGAAAACGCTGCGCGCCGTGGCCGTCGTGCCAACCGTCATGCGGGTGCGCGCGCGGGACGACGCGCGCCACACCCGCGCCATGATAGCTGGGGCATGTGGCCCGGGGTCGACTCAGCGGCTGACGTCGATGAGATCACGCAGCATCGCGGCCGCAGTGGGCAGCGGCCCACGCTCGGCCGAGGTCGCCGAGGCGCGCCCGGAGATGTCGGTGTGATAGACGACCCCCATCTCCCACTCGCTCATGCGGGCCAGCGGGTGGTCGGCGGGCAGCGCCGTCGGCGCCACACTCAGATCGTAGCGGCCGCTGGCGGTGCGCTCGGCTTTGCACAGCAAAACGATGCGCTTGCCGTCGGCCACCGCGGCGGTGAGATCAGCGGCGGTCAGTTTGGTGATGCCGGTGACCGCGAAATCGCGCACGTTGGTGGGTTGGTTGAGCACCGCGTTGGCGACGATGGTCAGTTTGTTGGCGGCGTCCCAGCCTTCGACGTCCAGCGTCGGGTCGGTCTCGGCCAAGCCGCGGTCTTGGGCTTCCTTGAGGGCTTCGGCGTAGCTGCCGCCCTTTTCCATACTGCGCAAAATATACTGCGTCGTGCCGTTGAGGACCCCTTCGACCGAATGGATCACGGCGCCGGCCAGGTCTCGGCGGCCCAGGTTGATGGTGGGCAAGGCGCCGCCCACACACGCCGAAAAGCGCAGCTTGGGTTTGCTCGGGTCGCCGGCCATGTCGCTGAGCACCGACAGCTCGGGGTAGGCGAGAGCCAGCGGCCCTTTGTTGGCTAAAATCGCGTGCATCCCGCGTTGTAATGCGGTGCGCACCGCGCTGAGACCCGGTTCGGCGGTCTGCAGGTTGACCGGAGTGGCTTCGACGAATGCATCGGCGTCGACCGTCTCGACCAACCGCTGCGCCACCAGCGCCGCGCTACCCCCCGGCAGCGTGGCCACGCCACGGCGGGCCTCTTTGGTGGCGATGAGCAGATCGATGTCGAGCCCGCCGGCGGCGCTGATGCCGCCGCTCGAATCACAGACCGCCACCACGCGCAGGTCGAGATGGTAATTGTGGGCCAGCAGGTCGCGCTGCGATTTGATGATGCGCAACAGATTCAGGTTGACGTTGCCCAGGCCGGCGATGATGAGACGGAGCGTACGGGTCATGGCTGTTTCCTCGATGATGGTGGGTTGATATGTATTATATCGATTGCATCCAGAGGGTCACACAGCTGTGTGACCCTCTGGATGCACGTTCGTCGGATTGTCGAGGATATATCGGCGGATTGCGTTCACCTGTGCCATTGTGTTCGGACGTTGATCGTCGTAATTCCGTTGCCAGAGTGTGCCAACGTGTAGATGTGTTGCCCGGCGTGTACACGTCGCTTTATATTGCGCCACGAATGAAGAAATCGATTTCGGCAATCGATTTCCGAATCTGCCGCAGAAATTGCCGTTTATGAATGTCGTCGAATGACGGAATTTCACCAGCATATGCACATGGTCGGGCATGATTTGGATCGTATCGAATCGCATATGCGGACGAAGCGTCTTTGATGCTTCCCATTCATCGAGAACGATCGATCCGATTACACTCGGTATCATGCGCCTATCGGCGATGTGTCCAAACAATCGTTGACGTTGGGCACTCACAATCGTTAGAAAATACCAACCTTTCGATGCGTAATTCCATTTTTGGCAACGTAATGTATGCTTTGGTTTCCATCTCGTTCGCATGTGCACCTCCCTACATATCCCCATAGGTTCAACCGCGAGAAATATGCATTTGGGTACGGGCAAATCACGCGATAAATCGATAGAAATCATTTCCAGAGGGGCACACAGCTGTGTGCCCCTCTGGAAAACGCAATGTGCCCCTCTCTATCGGATTATTGGAAACCCGATAAAACCCTATTTCCCGCCGTCGACCCCGATGACCTGGCCCGAGATCCACCCGGCGTATTCCGACGCCAGAAACAACACCGCGTGCGCGATGTCGTCCGGTTGGCCCAGGCGCTGCAAGGCAATCGACGCAACCAGGTTTTTCTGCGTCTCGGGGCTGTACGATTCCCATTGGCGCTGGGTGTTGGCGTTCGACAGCACAAAGCCCGGGGCGATGTTGTTGGCGGTGATCCCATACGGCCCCAGTTCGTGGCAGAGCTGGCGGGTCAGGTTGATCTGGCCCGCTTTCGCCGACGCATACGCCTGGATGCCCGTCAGGCTCGGCCCCAACCCCGCCCCGCTCGAGATGTTGATGATCCGACCGCTGCGGGCCTGCTTCATGCTGGGTGCCACCGCTTGGGCGAAATAAAACGCCGCCGACAGGTTCACCGCGAGTATCGCATTCCACTGCTCGAAGGTCACCTGCTCGAGCGGCTGACCCACCTGCCCCAGCACGCCGCCGGCGTTGTTGACCAAGACATCAATCTGCTTGGTGGGCGCCGCCGCCAACGCCTGCGCCACAAAGGCCTGCACCTGCGCCGGCTGCGTCACGTCGACGGTGACGCCGGTGCATACACCGCCGGCGGCGCGGCACAATGCCTGTGTTTCGGCGATTTCGTCGGCTACCAGGTCACACGCCCAGACATGCGCCCCGCGCGCCGCGAAGGTGCGCGCGATTGCCCGCCCGAAGCCGTGCGCCGCGCCGGTCACAATCACGGTTTTGTCGGTGAATCGGATATCCATCGGTTCCCCCCGCTGCCGCTGCCGCGGCGTGCGTCAAACTACATACATTAGTAAAAACACAAATCTGATTCGTTAACGAGACGATGACGGCCGTGCTCTCAGACTTCCCAGTTGTCGGCGAGGAGGCTCCGGGTCTCGGCGACCGCGACTTCCCAGATGGCCAGCATTTCGGCGTCGGGGCGCTGGTAGTAGCCGTCGTAGTTGCCGTCGCCGTAGAAGGCGCGCATGCGATCGCCGACGAGATTGACCATGCCGGGTCGCTCGGGGACGATTTTCTGCTCGCTGGGCATGACCACGCCGGGGAGGCGGGTCCACGGAAAATTCTCCATCCATGACGCGTGGCTGCTGCGCTGGTCAGTCTCTTTCACTTTTGCCCAGGTCTGCGGTGCCCGCCACCAGTTGTGGAACTTGACCTGTGCCGCCGGTTTGTCGGCCATCCACTCCAAAACCAGCCCGTCGACCGGGCTGTTGCCGCCGTGCCCATTCACGATCAAAATCCGCCGGAAGCCGCTGTGATACAGGCTATTGAGAATATCGCGCACCAGGCTGATATAGGTGTCGATGCGCAGGGTGACGGTGCCCGGGTACGACTGGAAGTAGGGGGCCATGCCATAGCTCACCACCGGGAACACCGGGATGCCCAGCGGTTCGGCGGCATCGGTGGCACATTTTTCGGCCAGGATGCTGTCGACACTCAGGCTCAGATAGGCGTGCTGTTCGGTGCTGCCCAGGGGCAAGACACAGCGGTCGTCGTGTTTGAGGTATTCCTCGACCTGCATCCAATTCATCTGGCGGATCTGCATGGTGGCCTCCTAGGCGGTGGTGTGGGTCTGCTTCCAGAGCGTGGGCAACAAAATCGACACGAATATCAACGCCATGCCGGCGTACTGGGGCGTGACCAGCTGTTCGCCCAGGAACAGGATGGCGATCGCACTGGCCGTGGGCGCTTCGAGCACCAAAATCAACCCGCCGATGCTGGCCGGGATGTGTTGCAGCGACAGGTTGAAGAGGGCATACCCGCCCAGCGTGGGCCCGATGGCCAACCCGATCAAGATCAGCCAGGCGGTGACATCACCCACGGCGAAGATCCCCGGTGCGGCCGCGTTGCCCACCGCCAACGGCGCTGCCAGCAAAACCACCAGGAGCGCCAGTGCCCCGGTGCCCATGGTGACCCCCAGCGAAGCCCAGGGGTTGACCGTGCGCACCGCTTTCTGCGTATAGAGCACGTAGCCAGCCTGCAGAAACGCCGTCAGCAAGCCGACGACGATTCCCAGCCAGTTGAGCTTGAGCTGCTCGGGGTCATAGAGTTTGACCAAGAGGCCCATGCCGATGAGCGAAAGGACAAGCCCGATGACTTGGATGCGGCGCAGCGGTTCTTTGAAAAAGAACCAGGCGCCGATGGTCACAAATGTGGGGAAGAGGTAGATCAGCACAACGGCGATGGCCGCGCCGTTGAGGCTGACCGACCAGATCCACAGCGCGTGGTAGATGCCGATCGAGACGACGCCCAGCAGCGCCAGCGGTTTGAAGTCGGCCGCCGAGATGCGCAGGGCGGGGCGATTAGCGATGAGCAGGTAGCCCAGCACGGCGATGGTGACAAAGACGTCGCGCCAGAAGGCGAGGGTGACGCCGGGCACGTGGTAGACATCGAGCAGGTATTTGATCCCGGGGGCGGTGCCGGCCCAGACAATGGCCGAAATCGTGCACAGCAAGTAGCCGGTCCGTCGCGACGGCGTCATCTATGCGGGCTCCTACAGAGTGAACGTCACCATTATAGGTTGAAGGTTATGGGGTAAAGGTGGAGGGTGGGGGTGCAAAACCACAACCCCACGGCCGAAAAACACATAACCCCACGGCAAGCCACCCATGCTGGGTGCAGGCTGTGGGGCGAATCAAACCAATGCCGTGGGGCTGCGGTTTACGGGACGTTGACGGGAACGACCTCTTCGCGGCCATCACACGTCACGAGCTTGAGGTCATAACTGCCGGCTGCTTCGACGGGGATGGCGGTATTGGCCTTGGCAGCGAGGATCGCGCCGTCTTTGAGGGCGTTTTCACCGAATGCATCAGCGCCACCAACCGACACATACAGACCACACAGGTCCGCTGCGTCAGGAGCCGTGATCGTGATCTGGTGGGTCACGCCGCTACATGCGGAAAGTGAAAAAATCGCCAACATACTCAACAAAAACACCAATGAAACTGAACGACGCATCGCATCCTCCTCCTCGGCGAACAAGCGCACACAGATATGGACGCTCTCAAGTTGTGTATCGGCTAGATCGGTCAGCGGTTATACCAACGCATCATTCCGTACCGCATCAGTATACCCAACAATGCTTTTTTGTAAAAAACACGTTATTGTTTCAATGGTCAAATATCAAAATGATGTGTTTTTCGTGCAATTTGCCCATAGCCCCACGGCAGCCCCCGCATGGGGGCATGCCGTGGGGCTATGGGGTTCAATTATCTGACCGCACACCTTTAACCTTTAACCCTTAACCCTTAACCCTTTATCTACTACTGCTCGTGGTAAACTGCAGCTATGCCTATGTGAAAGAGGCGCAGATGCACACCCACATCACCGAAATCACCACCAAGATGACCGCGGCCGCCCTCGAGCCCGCCGCCATCGCCGCGTTTGTCGACGCTTACACCCAGTACCGCAACGGCGAGACGGGCATGATGCCCGAGGCGACCATTGCCCCGGTCACCGAGGTCCCCACCCTGGCCGCGCTGGCGCAGCACCGTGCCGCCGGTGCCGCCGCCCTCAAAAAGACCGTCGTCCTGCGCCTCAACGGCGGCCTGGGCACCGGCATGGGGCTCGATCAGGCCAAATCGCTGCTGCGCGTGCGCGGTGACGACACCTTTCTCGATATCGTCGCCAAACAACACCGCACCCTGGTCGCCCAGAGCGGCGTGCCGTTGCCCTTGCTGTTTATGAACAGCTTCGCCACCGACGCCGACACCGGCGCCCACATGGCCCAGTACGGCGACCTCGACGTGCGCACCGTGCTGCAGGGCCAGGTCCCCAAAATCCGCGTCGACACCGGCGCACCGGTCGCGTGGGACGAAGACCCCGCCCTCGAGTGGTGCCCCCCCGGCCACGGCGAACTCTACCGCGTCCTGTGGAGCAGCGGCATGCTCGATGCCCTCATCGACGCCGGCTACGAATACGTCTTTTCGGCCAATATCGACAACCTCGGTGCCACTATCGACACCGCGCTGCTGGGGTATATGGCCAGCCAGCAGATCCCGTTTGTCATGGAAGTCACCCGGCGCACCGAGGCCGATCGCAAAGGCGGCCACCTGGCCCGCCGCCCCGATGGCCAGTACGTCCTGCGCGAGAGTGCCCAGTGCCCCGCCGCCGACAGCGCCGCCTTCCAAGACATCGACCGGCATCACTACTTCAACACCAACAATATCTGGTTCGCCTTGCGACCATTGCGGGCGCTGCTGGCGGCCAACGGTGGTTTTCTGTCGCTGCCCATCATCGTCAACCGCAAGACGGTCGACGTCCGCGACGCCGCGTCGCCCGCCGTCGTCCAGCTCGAGAGCGCCATGGGCGCCGCCATCGGGTTGATCGCCGGCGCGCAGGCGGTCGCGGTGCCCCGTGAGCGTTTTATGCCGGTGAAAAACTGCCAGGACCTGCTCGTGCTGCGCTCCGATTGCTTCGCCCTCAACGACCAGTACCACCTGACCCAGACCTGGCCCGGCCACCCGCTGCCCGTGGTGCAGCTCGATCAGCGGTTTTATAAGGTCATCAGCGACTACGAAGCCCGCTTCCCCGCTGGCTCGCCGCTGCTGCAGCACTGCAGCGCACTGACCGTGCACGGTGATGTGACCTTCGGTGCGGGGGTGCGCTGCGACGGCGCAGTGACCATTACGGCGCAGGCAGCGGCGACGGTGCCCGCAGGGGCGGTGTTCGCTGATGGAGAGCATTCTGTTGCCTGATACCGGCCTGAATCGGTTGACAAGCCTTTCTCCCGCGTGCTACAACACATGGTGATGACATAATGTGATGTTCTGCCCCCGGGCAGTGTGACTAGAAAGTACCACTCCACATGTCGCGACTGACGTACCTCGAAGCCCTCAAATCCCGCGTGCTGGTCTACGACGGCGCCATGGGGACAAGCATCGACGACTTCGATCTGACCGCCGAAGACTACGGCGGCGAACGTACCTTTGGCTGCCGCGACTACCTGGTCGTGACGCGCCCCGACGTCATCGGCCGCATCCACAGCAATTTCATGGAAGCCGGCTCCGACGTGCTCGAGACCTGCACCTTCCAAGCCACCCGCCCGCGCCTCGAAGAATGGGGCTTGGCCGAGAAGGTCCACGAGGTCAACGTCGCCGCTGCGTCACTCGCACGCTCGGTCGCCGATCGCTACGCCGCCCAAGACGGCCGCCAGCGCTTTGTCGCCGGCTCGATCGGGCCCACCGGCAAGCTGCCGTCGTCCAACGACCCCGCCCTCAGCGACGTCACCTTCGACCAGCTCAGCGACACCTTCCGTGAGCAAGCCATGGCCCTCATCGAGGGCGGCGTCGATGTCTTGTTGGTCGAGACCAGCGTCGACATCCTCGAAGTCAAAGCCGCCCTCGACGGTATCCGCCGCGCCAAGATCGACATGAACCGCCCCGATGTGGCCGTGCAGGCGCAGATCTTCCTCGACATGAGTGGCCGCATGCTGTTGGGCACCGATATCCCGGCCTATATCGCCACGATGGAAGCGATGCCGGTCGATGTCATCGGCCTCAACTGCAGCACTGGCCCCGAGCACATGCGCGAGGCGATCCAGTATCTGACCGCCCATTCGCGCAAACCCATTTCGTGCATCCCCAACGCCGGTTTGCCTATCGAGGTCGACGGCGCGACGGTCTTCCCCATGGAGCCGGCCCCCTTCGCCCAGACGTTGGGTGAGTTTGTGACCAAGTACGGCGTCAACGTCGTGGGCGGTTGCTGCGGCACGCGCCCGGCGCACATCGCCAGCCTGCGCGCCGCCATCGGGGCTGCACCGGCGCCGCTGCCGCGCAGCATCGAGTACATCCCCAGCGTCTCGTCGGGCATCCGCGCGGCGGCCCTGCACCAAGACGGCACGCTGACCATGATCGGCGAGCGCGTCAACACGCTCGGTTCGCGCAAAGTCAAAAAACTCCTCCTCAACGACGACTACGACGGCGTGCTCGAAGTGGCCCGCGAACAGGTCGACAGCGGCTCGCACATGCTCGACGTCTGTGTCGCCATGACCGAGCGCAGCGACGAGCGTGACCAGATGGTCACCCTGCTCAAGAAACTCACCATGAACGTCGAGCTGCCCCTGGTCATCGACACCACCGAGCACGACGTGCTCGAGGCAGCCCTCAGCAGCTACCCGGGTCGCGCCATCGTCAACTCGGTCTCGCTCGAGGGTGGTCGCGGTGAAAAAATCGATCGCGTGATGCCCTTGATTGCACGCTACGGCGCGGCGACGGTGGCCATGACCATCGACGAAACCGGTATGGCCCACAGCGCCGAGCGCAAGCTCGAAATCGCCCAGCGCCTGGCCACCATCGCGCGCGACGAATTCGGCGTGCCGGCCGAGGCCTTGATCTTCGACGTGCTCACCTTCCCCATCACCACCGGCCAAGAAGAGCTGCGCCGCGCCGCGGTCGAGACGCTCGACGGCATCCGCCTGGTCAAACAACACATCCCCGGCTGCTTCACCACCCTGGGCGTCAGCAACCTGAGCTTCGGTGTGGCACCGCACGCCCGCGCGGCGCTCAATTCGGTCTTTTTGTTCCACGCGGTCGCCGCTGGGCTCGACACGGCCATCATCAACCCGGCCCACGTCAGCCCCTACGCCGAGATTCCGCAGGAACAGCGTGAGTTGTGCGAAGACCTGATTTTCGCCCGCCGCGAAGACGCACTGGCTCGTTTTATCCAGTACTACGAAGCCAACGCCGCCACCGACGAAAAGGAAAGCACCGATCCGACCCTGGGCATGACGGTCGACGAGCGGCTGTACTGGAAGATTCTGCATCGCAAAAAAGAAGGCGTCGAAGCCGATATCGACGAGGCGGTGCAGCAGCGTTTGACGCCCCACGGCCTGCGCCTCGGCGAGGCCGCTGCCACCGTCGTCAACAGCGAAGGCGCCTCGCCCCAGGGCATCGAAGCGGTCGCCGTGCTCAACAACGTCTTGCTGCCCGCCATGAAGCAGGTCGGTGATTTGTTCGGGGCTGGCCAGTTAATTTTGCCCTTTGTGCTGCAGAGTGCCGAGGTGATGAAAAAGACCGTCTCGCACCTCGAACGCTATCTCGACCGCCTCGAAGGCACCAGCAAGGGGAAAGTCGTGCTGGCCACGGTCTACGGCGACGTCCACGACATCGGCAAAAACCTAGTCAACACCATCCTCTCGAACAACGGCTACACCGTCTACGACCTGGGCAAGCAGGTGCCAGTCAACACCATCATCGAAAAGGCACTCGAGGTCGGTGCCGATGCCATCGGTCTGTCGGCGCTGTTGGTCAGTACGTCCAAACAGATGCCCATCGCGGTTCAAGAGCTGCACAAGCGCGGCCTGAAGTTCCCCGTGCTGGTCGGTGGCGCCGCCATCAATCGCCAGTACGGCCAGCGGATTAGTTTTGTCGACGGCGACGAGCAATACGACGCCGGCGTCTACTACTGCAAAGACGCCTTCGAAGGCCTCGAGACGATGGACGCGCTCATCGATCCCAAGACCGGCGCCCAGTACGTCGCCCAGGTCAAGGCCGAGGCCGTCGCCGCCCGCCACGAAAAAGAACGCGGTCGCCAGACCCTCACCAGCCACGGTCGTGCCGGCAGCGGCGACGCCGACGTGCGGTCGGCCGTACGCACCGACAACCCGGTGCCCACGCCGCCCTTCTGGGGGCCACAGGTCGCCACCCGCATCCGCCTCGACGACGTGGTGGCCAGCATGGATCGCAACGCCCTCTATCGCCTGCAGTGGGGTGCCAAAAACGCCAAGGGTGAGGAGTGGGAAAAGCTCAAGGCAGAGTTCGACAGCAAGGTCCGCGACCTGATGCGCGAAGCCGAGCGCGACGGCTGGCTCGAGCCCAAAGTGGTCTACGGCTACTACCCGTGCCAATCGCAGGGCCAAGAGGTCATCGTCTACGACCCGGCCGACCGCTCCAAAGAGCTGACCCGCTTCGTCTTCCCCCGGCAGCCCGAACGCGAGCGTCTGTGCCTGGCCGACTACTTCCGCTCGGTCGCGTCGGGTGAGTACGACGTGATCGCGCTGCAGGTGGTCACCATGGGCACCAAGGTCGACGATCTGACCGAGCAGTTGCAGCAGCAGGGTGATTACAGCCGCTCGTACTTCATCCACGGGTTGGCAGTGTCGCTCGCCGAAGCATTGGCAGAGTACACCAATAAACTCGTGCGCCAGAGCCTGGGGCTCGGCGCCGAACAGGGTCGCCGCTACTCGTGGGGCTACCCGGCCTGCCCGGATCTCGACGAGCACACCAAGTTATTCAGCGTCCTGCCCACCGAGAAAATCGACGTGTCGCTGACCGAAGCCTTCCAGTTGATGCCAGAGCAGAGCACGGCGGCGTTGGTGGTGCACCACCCCGAGGCCAAGTACTTCTCGATCGGCTCAGCCGGGCAGCGTGCCGAAGACGACGTCGCCGCGACGCAAGCGTGAGAGTGAGACGGCCGTGAACGAGCATGTCGAGAAATTCATCGCCCACCTGGCTGCCGAGCGCAACCTGACGCCCAATACGACGTCGGCGTACCGCACCGACCTGCAGCAGTTCGTCGAGTGCATGGCCACCCGCAAGGTGCACGATCTGACCAGCGCGGGCAATGCAGATATCAACGCGTTCCTGCTTTTTCTGCGTGAGAAGCACTACTCCAACGCGACGGTGGCTCGGCGCACCGCGGCAGTCAAGTCGTTCTATACCTACCTGGTGACCACGCGGGTCATCGCGGCTGACCCGTCCCAGTCGGTCGAATCGCCCAAGGTCGAGCGTGAAGCACCCAAATCACTCACGCCCACCCAGGTCGACGAGCTGATGGAGCTGCCCCAGCGCACCCGGTCGCCCGAGCGCACCCGCGACCGCGCCATGTTCGAGGTGCTCTACTGCACCGGCATGCGCGTCAGCGAGCTGGTCGGGCTCAATATCGGCGACGTCGATATGAACAAACGCATCATCCGCTGTGTGGGCAAGGGCAAAAAAATCCGCTTCTTGCCCCTCAGCGAATCGGCGCACACCGCCGTCGAAGAGTATCTCGACAACGCCTACAGCCAACTGGTGATGGAAAAACAAACCCCCGATCGCACGCTCTTCGTCAACCATCGCGGTGGGCGGCTGACGCGCCAGGGCTTTTGGTTGATCCTCAAGCAATACGCCAACGAATTGGGGGTCGCCGACCTGACCCCGCACATGCTGCGTCATTCGTTCGCCGCCCACATGATCACCAGCGGCGTCGATCTGCGCCGGGTCCAGGCGTTGCTCGGGCACGCATCGCTCTCGACGACACAGATCTATTCGCAGATGATCAAGGGATCACAGCCCCAGGACTAGCCGACAGGCGCCGGCGAAAGGAATCAGCATGGCGAAGTACGATTACGATGCGATTGTGATCGGCAGCGGGCACAACGGATTGACGACGGCCGGCTACCTGGCCCGCCAAGGGCTACGGGTGTTGGTGCTCGAACGGCGCGAAATCGTGGGCGGCGCGGTGTGCACCGAGGAACGCATCCCCGGGTATAAAATCGACGTCGGCTCGTCGGCCCACATCATGATCCACCTCACCCCGGTGGTCAAAGACCTCGAACTCGAACAGCACGGCCTCGAATATATCGACATGGATCCGTACGCCTTCTACCCCTTGCCCGACGGCAGCGGGTCGATTTCGTTCGAACGCAACGTCGACGCCACCCTCGACTCGATCGCCAGCGTCTCGCAGAAAGACGCCTACGCCTATCGTGAGTTCCTCAATTATTGGGGACCGCTCAACGAAGCGATCTTCGACGTCTTCCTCAACCCGCCCAGCGTGATGGGCTTGTTCGGCAAAATGGCGCAGTCGCAGGCCAAAGTGCGCCACATCACCAGCACCCTCGAAACCGTGCGCCGTTTGTTCAGCTCGTACGGCCAACTGATCACCGAGACCTTCGAATCCGAGGCGATGCGGGCAGCCCTCACCTGGCTCGCCGCTCAATCGGGTCCGCCACCCGACGAAATCGGCGCCGGCGACTTCTTCGGCTGGCACGCCATGATGCACACCAGCGGCGCCAAGCACCCCAAGGGCGGCAGCGGCATGCTCACCCAGGCCATGTCACGCTCGCTCACCGCCGCCGGTGGGACGGTCGTCCTCAATGCACCCGTAAAAAAGGTGCTCATCAGTGGCGGGCGCGCCCACGGCGTCGAGACGATGGACGGCATGCGCTATACCGCGCCGATCGTCATTTCGAACGCCCATATCCAGACCACCATGCTGGGCTTGGTGGGCGAAGAGCACCTCTCGAGCTCGCTGGTGCACCGCATCCGCAATATTCGTGTGGGCAACGGCTTCGGCATGACCGTGCGCTGCGCCGCCGAAGAACTCCCCGACTACATCGCCTCGCCGTCGCACGGCAAAGCGCACCGCAACCACCACGGCCTGCAGCTGCTGGCGCCGTCGATGGACTACGTGCGCCGTGGCTTCGCCGACTTCAGCCAGGGGCTGCCCTCACGCGACCCGTCGGTCATTGCGATGACCTTCTCGGCCATCGACCCCGTCGTCGCACCGCCGGGCAAACACACCGTCTTTCTGTGGGCACAGTACTTCCCCTACCAGCTCGCCAACGGCATGGAGTGGGCAACCGAGCGCGAGCGCGTGGCTGATTCGGTCCTCGAGGTGCTCTATCGCTATGCCCCTAATATGCGGGGCAAAATCATCGACCGCTATATCCAGACCCCGCTCGACCTCGAAAACCTGCACGGCATGCTCAAGGGCAACGTCATGCACGTCGAAATGTCGCTCGACCAGATGTTTTTCTACCGCCCCATCGCCGAGCTGGCCGACTATCGCACCCCCATCAAGGGCCTCTATATGACCGGCGCCAGCATGCACCCGGGTGGCGGCGTGTTCGCTGCGGCCGGCCTCAACACCGCCCGCGTCGTGCTCAACGACCTCAAGCCACTCAATCGGCTGTGGAAAGGCTTTGCCGCCGGTTTGCGTTGATGGCCTGCACACCGCAGCCGCCGGCGAGGATTTCCCCGCCGGCGGTTTTGTGTACCCCATGTGCGGATTTGTGTGCGATGGAGCGCTCGCGGATCCTCCCCGTTGCAAGCACTCCCATACATGATTGAGAAATGACTGCGGCAATGCCTCTGTTTGTACACCGAAGTGTCGAGATATCGGTGCACGTATCACCGCGTTGTGTATTTGTGTCCATCCGATGGTATGGGCTGACCAGTATTCAACTGATGGAGAGTAGAGCGTTCCGGACGAGGAGCAGAGAACAATCTATTTGAAAATAACAAAAAAAATAAATATAATATTAAATTTCAAAAACTAAGTATAAATAGTTGACATTTGTGATGCTTCTTTCTATGATAACGAGGCTCTGTAGTTTTGAGATATTCCAGTATTGAGTGGGATGGAGTAGGGACAATGAAGTGGACATTCCGAGGGCTCATGACGGCCTTGACATTACTCGTCGTGGTATCGACGAGTGTGGTAATGGCGGTACCAACGGTGCGGGCCTCGCAACAGGTGACAGGCCAAACACGTCTGTCACGCGCTGCGAATTCGAACGCACAATTAGTTGGTCAATGTATCAAAATGGGTGCAAAGTCAACGGGTTCGTTGGGGATGGGTGGGGGTGTTACCCCGGGTATTCAGTATGACGATAGCTGTACCGGGACATTCAATGCATCGTATGACTTTTTGACCCCCGGTTCGCCGTACGAAGGTGTCACGGTGAATGTCAACAACGTCAACTATGCCGACTGGAATGATTCCTCGATTGCGAGCATCAGTCTGAATCAATCACTCGTTGATAAGTCTGGCATGCTGTACAACGGCGAGACGTGGGACAAGCGATTGATCCAATCCTCTGAAAACGCCACGTTCACGATGGTCAACGACATCCACTTCAACAACTACTCGAAGTTCATCGAAATCTACACGACGATCACGCCGAAAGTCGCCGTTACCGAGATGTACGTCGGCCGTGCAATTGACTCTGACGCTGTTGTCGCAGCCGGCGACTCGTCGGCGACAAATAATGCACTCGGGTACTCGACGATCGGTACGAGCTTCCTCGTGTTTTCAGAAACGACCGCATCAAAATATGTGATGGGGTATTACACGGGCGAAGAGACGAATGTCAAGGCGGGCATCTCGAGCCCTTGGTCGAACAATTCAAAGGTCTATTACGCTGCACCGAACGCAGGGAATGGCGACAACACCATCGGGATTTCCAAGAAATTCACGTCGGTAGCCAGCGGCGAGGCAGTCACCTTCAAATACGCCTACATTTTCGGTAAATCGGCGTATCGTTCGTCGAAGATGGCCATCGATCTGGGTATCGGCGGCGGGACAGCTGGCACCACGCCGGGCTGTGGTACGGGAGCGGCCTGTGCCCCCGTCGACATCGGGAGTGCGGTCATGACCAACACCCCTGGTGGTCCCACCTACACGCCGGAAGCAACCGATACCCCCTTCCCGACCAACACCCTCGCGGTGACGCTGACGCCGTCGAACACGGCGACCAACACAGCAACCGCGACGAACACCGCCACCGCCACCAATACCCCGACGGCGACGAGTACCCCGACCAACACGGCGACGCCGACGATGACGCCCACCGGGCAGTACATCACGTTTGCCACGCCGCCCAACAAAACCAACGGCGGCGCGCCGTTCCAATTGGCAGCGACGTCGAGCGTGGGCACCGCCGTCACCTACACCTCCGACACGCCGTCGGTGTGTACCGTCACGACGAGCGGCATGGTGACGATGTTGACGGCAGGCACGTGTACCATCACGGCCAATGCCGGCGCGGCGACGGTCGGCGGTGTGACGTACTCTGCAGCACCCGCGGTCTCGCGGTCGTTCACCGTCAATGCACCGCAGACGGTGACGTTCGGCGAAATCCCCGATCGCCCGTACACCAACGCCGACTTCACCGTGCTCGCAACGGCGAGTTCGGGGTTGGCGGTGACCTACGCGTCGACCACGCCGACGATTTGTACCGTGACCAGCGCGGGCAAAGTCAATATGCTCGCACCGGGCACCTGCACGCTCACCGCGACCCAGGCCGGCGGTCTGGCAGGCGGGACCCCGTATGCGGCTGCCACGGCGACCCAGTCGTTCACCGCGCTCGAAGCAGCCCAGGCGATCACCTTCGCCACACTGCCTGAGTTCCACACGTACGACGGCAGTGACTTCACACTCGCTGCGACGACCTCGTCGGGCTTAGCAGTGACCTACACGAGTTCGACGCCGACGGTGTGTACCGTGGTGGGCACCAAAGTGACCGTCGTGGGCACAGGCAAATGTAGCATCAAGGCGGCCCAAGCCGGCGGCACCATCGGCGGGGTCACCTATGGCCCGGCGACCGAAATCACGCGTGAGTTTTTCATCACCGATTTCACCGCGACCCCGACCAAGACGGCGACCGCAACCCGGACGTTCACGCCGACGTTGACGCCCACGCCTATTCCTTTTCTCATGAAAAAAGGTGCAGTCGGTGCTTCGTTTGTTCTCGGGTTGCTCCAAAACGGCACCTTGGTGACCTGGGGTATGAATCGTGAGTACCAGGCGAATGTCCCACCCTGCTGCGGCAGCGGTATCAGCGATATCGCCGTCGGCACCAACTTCGCGCTCGCGCTCAAGGGGGGGACGGTGTACGGCTGGGGTGCCAACACCAAGGGCCAGCTCAAGTTCCCCGCCAAGACCAAGAAAGGCATCGTCTCGATTGCTGCCGGTGGCGCCCATGGGTTGGCGCTCGACAGCAAGGGTAAGGTGTATGGTTGGGGCGACAAGGCGTTTAAGCAGTCGGTCATCCCCAAGTCGCTCAAAAACATCGCCCAGATTTCGGGTGGTACAAATCACAGTTTGGCGTTGAGCAAGACCGGGTTGGTCTACGGCTGGGGCTCGAATGCAACCGGTGCGATCAAAATCCCGACCGGGTTGAAGGACGTGGTGATGGTGGCCGGCGGGCTCGACCATAGCCTGGCCCTCAAGAAGGACGGCACGGTGGTGGCCTGGGGCGGCAATGCCTATGGTCAAGCAACGGTGCCATCGGGCACGGTCAATATGAAGCAGGTCAGCGCGGGCAATCAGTTCTCGCTGGCTGTGCGTAACGACGGCACGGTCTTTGGCTGGGGGCGGAACGAATCGAACGTCTATATCGTGCCACCCGAGTACACCGATATCTACACTGTAGCCGCTGGGTATACCAATACGATCTTGGGGCTGCGCAACGGCCGCATCATCGTGCTGGGTGATCAGTCCAACGACGTCGGTGTCTCGCGCACGCCCACCAAGACTGCGACGCCCACGCCGTAGCATTCGTGCACGTGCGTCTGTTTCGACCCCGCTGCGTCGCGACGCAGCGGGGTTTCGTGTGCCGCGCGTCACTGGTGCATTCGCGAATCAGTGAAAAAACATTGACTTGTAATCTGAACATTGTAGCGACAACGACAATACGTAGTACATTTTAAAAAGTTTACGTTCTTTTAAATATTCAGGATGCGGGCATACGCCCCGTTGTGAGGAATGTGATGCACACACAACACAGACTGCGCCGATTCATCGGGTTGCTGGTCGCCATCGCCGTGATGGCGACGACCGGGACAATCGTGGGTCAACCACAGACCGTCCGGGCGCAACAGCAAGTGGCGACCGGGTCGCAGAGCCGCACGGCTCGTGCGACGTTGACGCTGGTGGGCAACTGCGTCAAGATTGGTCTAAAAGACACCGGGTCGTTCGGTGTCGGCGGGGGCACCAACCCGGGGATTCAGTACGACAACAATTGTAGTGGGACATTCAACTCCGCCTACGACTTTCTGACGCCGGGTACTCCCTGGGAGGGGATTTCAGTCAAGGTCGACGGGACCAACTACGTCGAAAACAATAACGGCCCCCACGGGATTAGTGCGAATGCGTCGATCGTCGACAAATCTGGTGTCCCCTATCGTGGCAGTACCTGGGACAAGCGCGCCGTCCAGAAGTCGAGCAACGCTAAGTTCGAGATGGAAAACGACATCCATTTCAATGCGAATTCGAAGTTCGTCGAAGTCACCACCTACATCACGGCAACGGCGGCGATTTCGACGTTGTTTGTCGCCCGAATGATTGACTCCGACGCCGTCGTTTCCGGCGGCGACTCGTCCGCGACCAACAACGCACTGGGCTATTCGTCGATTTCTGCCAATTATCTCGTTTTTTCCGAAACGACGTCGTCGAAATACGTCATGGGATATTACACCGCGATGGCCGGTACGACACACGCCGGCATCACGAACTGGGACCCGAACCCCGAGGCGTACTACAACGGCGTCAATCTGGGGAACGGTGACAACACCATCGGTATTGCGGCTCGCTTCACCGGGATCGCCGCCGGCGCAGTCGTGTCGTTTCCGCACGCGTACATTTTCGGGCGTAGCGCCTACGAAGCATCGAATATGGCGGTCACCGACGGTATCGGCGGTGGGACGCCGGGGGTCATCCCCGGCTGCACCGGCGACGGTTGCAACATCAACGACGTCGGTAGTGCGGTCATGACCAACACGCCCAACCCGGTGACCGCGACGCACACCGCGACGCGGACGGCAACACCGACGAACACCCCCACCGCGACCCCCACCAACACGCCGACGAACACGCCCACCCCCACCAGTACACCGACGAGCACGCCGACGCCCTCTGCACAAGAGGTATCGCTGCCGCCGTTGCCCGATATTCCGGCTGTCGGTGCCGGCACGGTGGCGCTGCCAGCGACATCGAGCGTCGGATTGGCGATTACCTACGGCACGACCGACCCGGCCGTCTGCACCATCAGCGGCGGGGTGCTGACCATCGTCGCACCCGGTACGTGTGAAGTGACCATCGACGTCGCCAGTGGCGTCGTGGGTGGGGTGACCTATGCGTCGAGTCGCACGACGCGCAGTTTTGTTGTCAAAGCGGCCCAGACCCTCAGCTTCACGGCACCGACGACCAAAATCTACACCGCTGCGGATTTTTCGCTGACCGCGACCTCGTCGGCGACCCTGCCGGTCTCGTACTCCTCGAGCACGACCTCGATCTGTACGGTGACCCCCGAAGGGTCGGTGCACCTCATCACCGTGGGAACCTGCACCATTACCGCATCACAGAGCGGTGGGACGAGTGGCTCGTTGACCTATGCGGCGGCACCCTCGGTGACGCGTTCGTTCAGCCTGGTGGGCGTGCCCCAGACGATCACCGTGCCCACCGGTGTGACCAAACTCGCCTACGAACCGGCGTTCAAGCTGGGCGCCACCGCCTCGTCGGGGTTGGCGTTGAGCTATACCGCGACGACACTCGATGTCTGTAGTGTCGATCCCGACGGGACCGTACACATCTTCACCGGCGGGGTCTGCACCATCACCGTCAGCCAAGCCGGAGGCACTCGGGCGGGTACGATCTATGCAGCGGCAACGACGGCCACCTACCGGTTGACGGTGAGCGACAGCACACCGACCCTCACCACATCGCGGACGAGCACGCCCACCGTGACCAATACCCGCACTGCCACCCGCACCAACACACCCACGCCGGTGCCGTTTTTGATGAAAAAGGGTGCGATCGGTGCCTCGTTTGTGCTCGGGTTGCTCCAAAACGGCACGCTGGTGACCTGGGGCATGAACAAGGAGTATCAGACCAACATCAGCCCCTGTTGTGCCAGCGGCATCACCGACATCGCGACGGGGTCGAATTTCGCCATCGTGCTCAAAGGGGGCCGGGTCTATGGCTGGGGCGCGAACTCGCTCGGGCAACTCACCTTCCCCAAACAGACCACCACCAACATCACGGCGATCGCCGCTGGGCAATCGCATGGCCTGGCGCTGACCAACAAGGGCCGCGTCATCGCCTGGGGAGACAAAAACTTCCAGAAGCTCATGGTGCCCAAAACGGCCGTCAATGTCATCGCCATCGCCGGTGGTGTCGATCACTCGTTGGCCGTCAAGAAAGACGGCGCCGTCGTCGCGTGGGGTGCCAACAACGCCGGGCAGTCCAAAGTGCCGGCGACCCTGGCCAAGAAACCGAAGAGTGCAGCCAAAGGCGCACGTGCGGTCACCGCGGGTCTCGACCATTCGGTCGCGTTGCTGGCTGACGGGAGTGTGGTCGCCTGGGGCGGCAATAGCCGTGGCCAATCGACTGTGCCCACCAATCTGAGCGATGTGAAAACCATCAGCGCAGGCAACATGTTCACGCTGGCGGTCAAACAAGACGGGACGCTCTTCGGCTGGGGTGACAACAGCATCAAGCAGCTCACCGTGCCCGACGGTATCGGCGACATCTATACCGCCTACGCCGGCTACGCCAATTCGATCATCGGGCTGCGCAACGGCGGGGTCGTCGTGCTGGGCGACCAATCCAACGGGATCAACGCCTCGCGGACCCCGACCAACACCGCGACCCCCACCCCGCGGCGGTGAACAGTATTGGGTCGCCGCGGTGCCCGCTCTACTCTGCGTGCGTGCGGTTTCGTGCGTACGCAGGGAACAAAACGGGGCGCTGTGACGTCTCTCAATCACGCATTCACCTGCCCATCGATGGTCGTGCACCGTGACGGTATTACCGATAGATGACAAAATCGTCTCTCGGTGACCTGAGGGAACCGCGCAGTGGGTCGTGGATATGCGGTCGATCGGTCGAAATGTGTGCAACGGAAGGGGTTATTTTTCCGCTGTAGCAAAATGCACGGGTTTGGTGCGAACGCCACTGGCGCTGCACCTGAAAAGAATCTGAAAAACAAAAGCATTTTCAGATTCTGAGGATTTTTAACGAACGAAGGCCTGTAGTATAGTTTTCTCTGAGGTCCCGAGACCCACTCCCGACGGCAGTCCGTACACTCGACGGTTAGGAAAAACGATGCATCACCGACCCACACCACAGCCAGCCAGACCGCACCAGCCCGTGATCGCGCTGATCCGCTTGCTGTTTCTGGCGATTTTTGTGCTCAGTCCCTTTTTGACAGCTGCCCAGCCCGAGCGTGCGCAAGCGGCGCGCCGGGTCGGTGTGGCGTTGGGGACCGACATTTTGACCATCAACGGTGGGGGCGGTGGTGCTGCCAACGGATCCGACGGTCTGCGGATCGCCTTCAACTGTACCGGCGGCACCGAACAAGTCTGGTTCCGCGACCTCGTGAACTACTTCGATGGTGACTGCGGCTACGGTACCGCCTCGGCGGGCACCGGCGGGAACGTGGGAATTACTCTGTCGATCCAGCAGGGCGTCGAAGCGGCGATGGCGTTCAGCTCGTTGTTTGGTGATGCAACGTGGTCGAACGTCGAAGTCTTGGCACTCTCGGGTACCGCCTCGGTGGGGAGCGCGATGGCGACGACCACCGGCAGCGGCTATGCCTTGCTGGAGTACACGGCCGTCAAACCGAGCGGCACCGCTGCGGGGACGTATCGGCTGCAGCGCGAAATCAGTTATACCTACCCCAATAAATACTTTTCCGAAAAATACACGGTCTTCGTGCCGGTGGGTAACCCCGGTGTGACCCTGCGCGTCTACAAGGGCGGCGACACCTACCCTGGCGGCAGCGACAGCGGCACCGGGAAGGGCGTGTCGACGCCGTACCGCACCATCATGTCGATCGAACCGACCTCGAAGCAGGTGCTCGCCTTCCGCGAGACGACCGGCGGGACGTTGTTCGGTGGCTATAGCGGTCTCTATACCAACGGTACCAATATCATGCAGGCCTCCGAAGATATCGGGGTGACCACCTGCTACAACACCTGTGACGCATACTTCGACGTCGATTCGGCCTTTATCGACACCGGCATCGTCGCGCAGTTCAAGGCGACCGGGGTCACCTACAGCGCCAACGGGACCGTGTTCGGGCTCGACACCGTCGTCCAAAAAGCCGACGTGTCGGTGTCGGCTGCATTCGACACTGCGGTCGCCAATTCGAGTGCCAATTTGGTCTTTACCGTCCAGAATTCGTACACCGACGCCGCAGCCACGGCCACCGACTTGACCTTCGACTTCGCGCTGCCGGCACCGCTGACGATCAGCGGCGCGGCGACCGAAGATTGTACGGTGACGTCGATGACGGGCGGGGTGGGCGATAGCGCGGTGTCGGTGGTGACCGATGTCTTCCCCGGCTACACCTGTACCATCAGCTACCCCGTCAGTGTGCCGTCGGCACAGGTGGTCACGCTGACCAACAGCATGCTGACCAACCTATCGGTGGGCGGCGTCGACGACGCGTCGAGCCCGCTCGAGGCCTCGAATAACACCGGCACCTCGAGTGTCAACTTCACCTTCGGGGCAGCGACGGCGACAGCCACCGCGATCGGTGCCGCAGCCACCGATACCCCGGCGGCAGCGACCAACACCCCCACCGATACCGCGACCAATACGGCGACCAACACACCGCCGAACACTGCCACCAATACCGCGACGGGTACTCCGACCAACACGGCGACGGCAGCGGTGACGGCTACCAATACGCTGACGCCGTCGGTGACGCGCACACCGCAGACGCCCGGGGTCATCCCCACTACGTCGAACCCGACCGGCACCGGCGACCAGGGTGTCCGCACCATGGCCAACACGTCGTTCGAAATCAATGACTCGGGTTGTTCGATGACGACCTACGAATACGCCCGGGTCTCGGATATGCGCGGTTGGTTCACCTCGCACCCGACCGGGACTGCGTCGTGTAACGGCGTCGCCTACACGCCCAACCGGCCTGGTCGTGTCATCGAGCTGCAGAAATACGCCGCCTATAACTACACCCCCGAAGAGGGCAGCGTCTATGCCGAATTGAACGCCGATGTCGCTTCGATGCTCTATCAGCCACTCTGTCTGGCCAACAACGACATCATTACCTACAACTTTGCGCATCGCCCACGTGGCGATCGGACGGACGTGGCCGAGTTCCGCATCGGTATCCCCTCTGGGTTGACGACAGGTTCGGTCGATGCGGACTCGTACAGCCGGCAGATCGTCCGTGCCAGCACCACGCAGTCGGGCGGTGTCGCGACCGGGGCAGCGCAGACCGCGTACACCGACACCGCGACCAACCCCACGAGCCTGTCGGCCCGCGGCTGGGGTATCTACTCGGGCACGCACACGCTGCCTGCCACCGGTTGGGCCGGCATCAAGAACGTCGGCTTCTACGGCATCACCAGCTCGGCCTCCAACGCCGGCAACAACCTCGACTCGATCACCTTGGGTCTCAAGCCGATTTTGGACCTCGGGCCGTCGCGTGACCGCAGCGCCGGCGAGGCGTTCACCCCGCAAGCGCTCAAGATCCGTGTCAACGGGCGCGTCGGTGCCGGCTCCAAGATCGCCCTCAAGATGACCGACGGCGATGCGACCCCGGATAGCGACTTCACCATCGGCACCGTGACCTCGCCCTTCGGCAACGCCAGCGTGACTCACACCAGCGGCAGCGATACCTGGGTCATCACCATCCCCGCCGGCGACTACGACGGCGGTGTGCAGCCCACCAGCAACATCGGCTTCCTGACGGTGCCGGTGCTCTACACCACCGACGGCAGCACCGAGTCGAACGAATACGCGTTCTTCAATCTGTCGGAGCAAGACGTCGACGGGGCCACTCCCGACCTGCTCGACCTGGGCGATCCGACGTGTGACCTGTCGTCGAAGCTCGACGGCGTGGTCTACACCATCACCAACGACCAGTTCCCCACCACCTCGAGCCCCGTCGGCAACGGCACGCAGGGTTCGCGCACCATGGTCAACACGTCGTTCGAAAACAATGACTCCGGCTGTGCCATGACGACCTACCAGTATGCCCGTGAGGCAGACCTGCGCGGCTGGCTGACCTCGTCGCCCAGTGCCAACGCCACGTGTAACGGTGTCGCGTATACCCCCAATCGGACGGGGCGCATCATCGAGCTCCAAAAGCAGGCTGTCGCTGGCTACGCCGTCCAAGACGGCACGTACTACGCCGAGTTGAATGCCAGCGTCGAGTCGATGCTCTATCAGCCGATTTGTTTCAACAACAGCGACATCATCACCTACTCGTTCGCGCACCGCCCGATGGGCAACCGCACGGATACTGCAGAATTCCGCATCGGTATCCCGTCGGGGCTGCCCACGGGTTCACGCCCGGCGGATACGTATAGCCGGCAGATTTTGCGCGTCGCCACGACCCAAGGATCCGGGGTCGTGACCGGTGGGACGCAGACGGTCTACACCGACACGTACAACAACACCGGCACGATATCCTCAGCAAAATGGGCAGTCTACAGCGGCAATCACGTGTTACCTTCGAGTGGCTGGGCCGGTATCCGCAACGTCGGCTTTGTGGCCATCACGGGTGCCACCATCGACACCGGTAATTTGCTGGATGCAGTGACGCTCGGTCTGAACCCGATCATCGACCTCGGTGCGTCGCGTGACACCACCGCGACCGAGCTCGCCTCGCCCACGTCGTTGAAGATCCGTATCAATGGTCGTGTGGCAGCCAACACCAAGATTGCCCTCAAACGGACCTCGGGCACTGCGACGACCGACAGCGACTTCCGCATCGGCACCGTCACGGCCGGCACATACGGCACTGCGACCGTGGTCCACACCGTGGGCAGCGACACGTGGTTGATCACCATCCCCGCCGGCGACTACGACGGTGGTTCGATCCCGGCCAACGACACGGGTGGGCTGACCGTCCCCATCACCTACATCTACGACAAAGTCAGCGAAGGCGGCGAGTACGTCAAGTTCGATTTGTCGAGTGCATCGGCCGACGGCGCCACCCCGACGCTGTTCAGCTTCGGCGACCCGACCTGTGACCGTTCCGAGAAGCTCGACGGTGTCGTCTACGGCATCACCAGCGTCGACCCGACGGCCACGCCGACCCGCACCAGCACGGTGACCCCGTCGCCCACCATCGCCGGCGTCATCCCCACCACCAGCAACCCCACCATCAACACCGCCAACGGTGGATCGCGCGTCATGGCCAACACGTCGTTCGAACTCTACGACGGCACCTGGACGCAGATGATGGACATGGTCAACATGCGCGGGTGGAAAACCACGCACCGCACGTCGGACACCGGCTACCGCGTGATGGAAATGTGGAACTACGGCACACAGTCGTGGTACGACGCCCTCAACGGTGTCGCCGCGCCCGACGGCACGCGCTGGGTCGAGTTGAACGCCTACCACGCCTCGATGCTCTATCAGCCGATTTGTTTCGCCGATAACGAACAGTTTGACTTCGAGTTCTATCACCACCCGCGTTCGTTCAGCTCAACCGAAATCATCGAATTGCGCTTCGGTATCCCCAGTGGTCTCGACGCCGGTTCGGTCGCTGCCGACGGCTATAGCCGCCAAGTGTTGCGTGGCAGCAGCACCACCGGTGCCAACCTGGCAGCCACCGCCACGGCGCTCTACACCAGCTACGACGGCACGCTCAACGAGTCGTCGACCGTCACGACGGGCAACTGGGTCAAGTACGCCGGGAGTCACCAGCTGCCCACCGGGTGGAGCGGGGTGAAAAACTTCGGCTTCTACGGTATTTCGCCCACTGGCGGAAGCGGGAATCACCTCGACAAGATCACCATCAATCTGCAGCCCATCATCGACATGGGTACCTCGCGTGACCGCAGCGCCGGCGAGCAGAGCACGCCGACCGCCCTCAACATCCGTATCAACGGCCGCGTGACCGCCGACACCAAGATCGCGCTCAAGCAGACCAGTGGCAGCGCCACCGCCGACAGCGACTTCAGCATCGGCACGGTCAGCGCGGGCACCTACGGCAACGCAACCGTCGTGCACACGAGCGGCAGCGACACCTGGCTGATCACGATCCCCGCCGGCGACTACGACGGCGGTATCGTCAGCGGCAACAACGCCGGTGGGTTGTCGATCCCGGTGACCTACAGCTACGACATGAGCAGCGAAGCGACCGAGTACGCAGTGTTCGGGATTTCGTCGTACACCGACGACGGCGCGACGCCCGACAAGTACGTACTGGGCGACCCGACCTGTGACGGCTCGCAGAAGCTCGACGGCGCGGTCTACA
>JBJOJU010000379.1:0-3848 GCA_046046485.1 Chloroflexota bacterium
TGTTTGTCTGGGTCAGCTGTGGCGCGATGTCGGCGGCGTTGATCTATCGCAAGGGCTATCACATGGCAGCCGCCGTCGCGATCGGGCTCTTGCTCGGTCCGCTGTCGTTGCTCATCGGCGTCTTGCTGCCGATCCGCGAGCGTCCGCCGCGCTGAGTACCCCCACGCAGAGAGGAACCCCGATGCACGGCACCGTCATCGCCCGCATGGAGGGCGACACCAGCACCATCGAAGTCATCGAGTACCCGTCACTCAACCTCTCGCGCCGGCCCGATCTCGCTGCCGTCGCGTACTATGCCCGCGAAATGGGCGTGCATCTGCGGCAGCTCCGCATCACGCTGAACGACGGCGCCGCGACGATCGAACCGGGCATGTTGCAATTCAGCCACGGTGCCATCAGCGCCAATAGCCAGGCGGGCGGTCTGGTGGGCTTCGTCAAACGGTTTTTCCTCAAGAAATTCAACAAAGAAACGATATTCCGCACGACATTCACGGGCACCGGAGTCATCTACACCGAACCGACGTTCGATCACTACCTGCTGACACGGATAGCCCCAGGCGAAGAAGCCGTGGTCGCCGATGGACGGTATGTCGCCAGCGAGGCCAGCGTCGAGACCGGCGTCGCCGTGAAGAACACCGCTTCGTCGCTGTTGTTCAACCGCGACGACATCGTGCGCACCAGCATCAAGGGAAAAGGCTGGTGCGTCGTCCAGAGCCCCATCGCCGCCAGTGAGGTCATCCGCGTCGATCTAGTCGACCAAGAGCTGCGGGTCGACGGTGACCTGGTGCTGTTGCGCAAGGGCAAACTCACCCAGAGTGTGGGCAGCCCGACGACCGACTACACCGGGGTGTTCACCGCCGGAGAAGGCTTGGTGCAGGTCTATCGGGGCACCGGGCAGCTCTGGCTGGCACCCGCCGAACACGGCTACGAACATCTGATAGACTTACTCCAGGCGGCGGGTATCCCCTACGGCACGCCGACGACCCGAAAACGCACGTTTTTCCAGCGCATACAGGATGCCTTCCGTTGACCGAACCGTTGAATCCCCGCCAGATTGTCGCCCGTGGCTACGACCAACTGACCGACCGCTATGCCGCCTGGGCGACCTCGTTCCCCGACGAATCGCGCCAGCGGTACATGCGCATACTCCTCGACCACGCCCGTGGCGGCATGCGGCTGCTCGACCTCGGCTGCGGCACCGGCGTGACCTCGACCAAACGGCTGACCGATGTCTATCGCGTCACCGCCGTCGATATTTCGCCCGCCAATGCCAAAGCAGCCGCCCGTGCGCTCCCAAAAGCCCAGGTGATCTGCGCCGACATGACCCAACTCGCCTTCCCGCCCGAGTCGTTCGACGCGATATCGGCGTTCTACTCGCTCATACACATCCCCCGCGAAGACCTCCCCGAGTTCTTCGGGCGGGTCACCCGCTGGTTGCGCCCGCGTGGGCTGTTCGTGGGCTGCCTGATGGCCCGTGACACACCAGCCGATGTCGCCGACGATTGGTTGGGCGTCCCGATGTACTGGAGCGGCTACGACAGCGACCGCAACCGGTCGATTCTGCGCGAGGCTGGGCTGACGGTCCACAGCGCCGTCGAAGAAAGCGTCGACGAAGCGGGCGACCCGGTCACCTTCTTGTGGGTCATCGCCGAACGCCCACCCTTGACCGTCCTCTCGACGAACCACTAGGAGCACCCATGCAACTCTTTTCTGCGATCGACCACATCGGTATCGCCGTGGTCGACATCGACGACGCCGTGGCGTTCTATCGCGAGACCTTCGGTGTCACCGAGTGGGAACTCATCGAGCTGCCCGAGCGTGCGATGCGGGTCGCCGTCGCCCACTACGGTGACAGCGCCGTCGAACTCATCGCCCCGACCGCACCCGAGGCTGCTTTCGCCAAGTATCTTGCCGAAAAAGGGCCCGGCATGCACCACATTGCCTACCGCGTCGACGACATCGTCGCCGCACTAGCCACCCTGAAAGCCCAAGGGCTCCGCCTCATCGACGAACAGCCCCGCCCAGGGTTGCACGGCACATCGGTGGCATTCATCCACCCCAAAGCAACCATGGGCACCCTGATCGAGCTGGTCCAACACCCATGAACCCGGTGCGCATCGGCATCATCGGCTGCGGTCCGATCGCGCAGGCAGCGCACCTGCCGGCGACGGTCAAAGCTGCCAATGCGACCTTGGTCGCGGTCTGCGACCGCTCGGAGCGCCTACGCACGGCCGCGCACGTCATCCACGGGGCGACCCACGCCTACGCAGACGCGGCGGAGCTCTTGGCCGACCCCGCGGTCGAAGCGGTCATCGTCGCTGTCGCCGATGCCTTCCACGTGCCATTGGCGCTGGCGGCGCTGCATGCCGGCAAACACGTATTGGTCGAAAAACCGCTCAGCGACCAGCTCGCCGGCACCGCCGAACTCGCAGCCCTGCAGGCTGCGACCGGGCTGCGCGTGCACGTCGGCAACAACAAGCGCTACGACGCCGGCATCGAATACGCCCACGACATGGCCTGGGGGCCGTTGGGGCAGCGCATTGCCTACCGTGGCTGGTACTGCGATTCGCACGCACGCTATACCGTCACCGACAACCTGCAGCCGACATTCGTGAGGGACTCCGACATCCTGCGCCCGGCCGGCGACCCCAAGGGCGATCGTCGACGCTACCTCCTCTTGACCCACGGCAGCCACCTGGTCGACACCGCGCGCTACATCTGCGGCCCGATCAGTCACGTCCAGACGCAGCTGCGCGAGCTCGACGGGGTCAAGAGTTGGTTCAGTGCGGTCACCTTCGCCGACGGGACGATGGGACACCTCGATCTGACGGTCACCATCCAAGGTGATCACCACGAGGGCTTCCAGCTCTACAGCCAACACGGGTCGATCCAAGCGAAAACGTATCTCCCCTGGTACCTCAAGAGCAGCGACGTCGAAGTATTCACGAGCAGCGACCAGCAGTATCACCGGCCGCTCGCCCCCGATGGCTATTCGTACCGGCGCCAGATCGAAGGGTTTTGTGCCGCCATCCGCGGCGCAACGCCGGTCCGTGCCGCCCAAATCGCCGACGGCATCGCGGCGGTCGCCGTGCTCACCGCCATGAGTCGCTCGGCCGAGCAGCACGGCACGCGGGTGGCGGTGGCCGACGCCGGGGGGTTGCCGTGAGCATCCGTCTGGGCTGCGCCGTCTGGGCCCACAAAGGCTGGGTGGGCACACTCTACCCACCCAAGACTCCGGCGACAGCGTTTCTGCGGCACTACAGCGCGCATGTCGCCACGGTCGAAGGCAATGCTACCTTCTACGCCGTGCCCAGTGCGACGACGGTGCTCAAGTGGGCCAGCGAGACGCCCGAGCAGTTTCGCTTCTGCTGCAAAATCCCCAAAGACATCAGCCACGCCGGTGATCTGCGCAATACCATACCTCAGACCGACGCGTTCCTCGAGCGGATGGCACCGCTCGGGCAGCGGCTAGGGCCGTTTTTCTTGCAACTGCCGCCGCGCTTCGCACCGAGACACCTCCCACAACTCGCCGCATGGCTGGCCGCCTGGCCACGCAGCCAGCGCGTCGCCGTCGAGGTCCGTCACCCCGACTGGTACCGCGAACCGGCGCGCGCTGCGCTGCGTGAACTGCTCGACTGGCACGGCGCCGGGCACTGTATCATGGATGTACGCCCACTCACGGCGGCGCCGTTGCCGGGCCAAGAACACGACCTCGACACGGCCCGCGACCACAAACCCGACCTCCCGCTCGATGCCTGGGTGAGTGGGAATCTGGCACTGGTCCGCTACATCAGCCACCCCGACACCCCGGTCAATCAGCCGTATCTGACCGAATGGGCGGCGCAGCT
>JBJOJU010000409.1:0-2604 GCA_046046485.1 Chloroflexota bacterium
CCAGGCGTTTCGCGCGTAAGGGTTCGGCGCTGTATGCCCATGCCATAAAAATCCCGAACAACGTCAGATACACCACCGACATCCCGAACACCAGCGACAACCCGATACTCAGGACAGTCAGGACGGCTATCGTGATGAACACCTGTCGGAAAGTGACCAACCCAGACGGGATCGGTCGGTGCGGCTCGTTGATGGCGTCGACTTCGCGGTCGCAGTATTCGTTGATGACCTGCGAGAGCCCGCACAGAATCGGGCCAGCCATCAGGCTCCCCAGTGCGATACGGGAGATGTCGACAAATGAAAACGTCGTCGTCCCCGATGCGATTGCACCGCAGACGAACGCCATCGAAGGGGGGAACCACGTCACGGGTTTCATCAGTGCAATCGACTTGCCGAGGATCGCTTTGATGGAAGGAGCAGCCACGTAGGTGGGTGGGGTGTGTAGGGTCGGTTCGGCGGCCATGGGAAGCTCCTCACAGGTAGATGATGCAACCGCATCGGGGGAGGTGCCCGAACGCCGCCTGCGTGATGCAGACGGCGTTCGAGTTGATTGGTTAGGGCAATGGTGCGTTCGACGAGCGGTTCAGCATCGCGGGGATCTGACCCGGCTTTGCAGCACCCGGCGGGATAATCGCGCCCTGGTGACACATCCAGCAGGAGGGTTCCTTGCCTGCCATCAGTGTGCCGTACTTCTCGTTCATGTACTTCGACATCTGGAGCATCGTGATGGCGTATTCCTTCTGGTCACGACCACCCTGGGCAGTCCCCGTTGCCGGGAAGTAGCGGGCGTTGTGGCAGAACGTACAACCCTGACCGAGACTCACGTTCATGTGATACATGACATTTTGGTTGACTTCGACATCGTCGAGCGACTTCGTCTTGTCGCCCGTCACGACCAGACCACCCGGGTAGTTGCGGTCCAACGGGATCCGGAAGTCGTTGGGGAGCGAGTTCTGAATCGCCGTCGGGTACGTCCCCTGCGTCAACACCGGCTGACCGTTGTGACACGTGGCACAGGTAATCTCGAAGCCGATTTTTTGCCCTTCGAGGCGGAACGGCAGCTTGTTGATGAATTGGCGGTTCAAATCGCCGTTCATCAGCAACATTGCGCGTGCCGTGGCTTTCTTAGGGTTGCTGTCGTCGGCGAAGTTGGCGACGTTGTGACAGTAGCTGCAGTCGACCTTCAGGCCACCCGAAACTTGTGCCACCATGTATGCCGAAATCTGAGCCGTGCTCCACCCCTTCAACACCTGGGCGTTCTGCGGCTGCTCGTACTGCTTGTTGTACGCGTTCATTGCAGCCAACGACTCGGCTTTCAGGTTTTTGGTGGCCGGGTTGTAATTGCTGTAGACAGCCGACTCTGGAATCGGCGCGGCGGCAGCCGGCTGCACCAGTGACCAGATCCACCAGAAGGCGACGATGCTGGCAACCATCGTGATGCCCGCCACAATAGCGGCGACGAGGTTGAACTTGGCATCTTCACTCAGCGGAGGAAAGGCGCTTCCATTCTGTGACATATGCGTTCCTCTCACGCAGGATCGTCTGCGGTGCTCTGGTGCACGAGGGGTACCCGTGCACCCGTGGCGTTACTTACCGAAGATGTACTGCGACCAATCGACGGTAGACATCTTGGCTACGATGTGTGCGTCTTGCGCCCAGACAAACCAGTTGTCGATGAACGTGCCGCTGATCAAGATACCGATTGCACCGGTGATCCCACACAGCATCGCAAACCACCAAGCCCACAAGTGAATGTTGTACGAGTTCGCGTTGAAGCCCATCGTCCAGCGCCAGAAGAGCTGTGCGCGGTGCGTTCCTGAGCCCTCGACCAGCATTTCGTCGATTTCGCGCTCCGCGCCCCACTTCGAGACCGCCAAGATGGTCGAACCATGGATGGCGAGCACCAGCGTCGAGCCGAGCAGGAAGAAGATCGAAATCATGTGGAAGGGGTCGTAGTAGATGTTGCCGACCTGGATGCTGACGTAGTTTGTCCAGTCCAAGATAGCCCGGAAGCCGTGGCCCGGTGCGTCGGCCCAGAAGCCACGCAACATGGGGCGGAACAGGTAGATCGAGAAGTAGAGGAACAACGCGCCCCAGAAGCCGACGGCCAAGTGAGGTGCCAGGCCAGTCTTGCCGGCGCGGTTCCACAGACGGGCGGCCCAGGCGACGACGGTCAGGTGCAAGAAGAAACTCGCGACCAGATAGTCACCACCGTCGTACCACGGCACATTCCACGACATCCCATACGAGGCAGCCGGCGGCATCACAGCCAAATTCCAGACTTCGCGGAGGAAGTTGATCGGTGCATACCCGACCTCGTGCAACATGCTGGTCAAGATAATCACGAATGTTGCTGCGAAGGCCGTGATGCTGATCATGCCCCAGGTGCCCAAGTAGACCGGCAACACCTGACCCATGCCGAACAACCGCTTCATCAACGGGACTTCGGTAGCGACGCCCAGGTTGCCCCGGCCATGCTCGGCAGTCTCGAGATCGACGACGGCATTCTTGTTACGCGAGAAAATCAACCCCGCGCCGATCAAGACGATGCCTGCGCCCGTGCCGCTCCAGATGGGCATGCGGTCCCAGAAGGACCAGAATGCG
>JBJOJU010000038.1:0-2976 GCA_046046485.1 Chloroflexota bacterium
GGATATGTTCGTGCGTCGTCGGTGTTTTCGGGAGCCAAAGATGCTCGTTTTTCGCTGAAAATCATCGCGCCGCCACGTTTTCATCGACTGCTGGGTCAACTGCTGCCGCTCCAGCAATATCTTGGGTGAAAACACCCCCGTGTGCGTTTTTCAACGACCAGCTATACCAACGAGAAACCCCCACCCGAAACGGGTGGGGGGGTCTGTCGCGGCGGAGTGTCACGTCGGCCGGTTCAGCTTCTTCTGGTATTCGGCCAGTGGCTCGGTGGGGGGCAACTCGCCGCCGCTGCTGGGTGGTGGCGTGGGCGAGACATGCTCGGCCATCTTGTAGCCGATACCCCGCACGGTCAGAATGCGCGCCGGCTTCGATGGCTCGTCTTCGATCTTCTCGCGCAAGCGGCGCACACAGACGTCGACCAAGTTGGTTTCGCCGACGTAGTCGTAGCCCCAGACCTCTTGGAAGAGGGTTTCGCGGTCGAAGACATCGCCCGAGTTCGCCGCCAAGAAGTAGAGTAATTCAAACTCCATCGGCGTCAGGTTGATCTCGGTGCCTTTGAGCGACACGCGGTGACGCGGAGCGTCGATTTCGATGTCACCGCAGCGGACGACCGACGGTGCCTGGCGATTTTTCATCCCATCGACCCGGCGCAGGATCGCATCGACCCGAGCGATGAGCTCCGCAGGCTTGAACGGCTTGGTGATATAGTCGTCGCTGCCCAATTCGAAGCCTTGCACGATGTCGTCGGTGCCGTCACGGGCCGTGAGCATGATGATGGGCACATCCGAGCGCTCGCGGATGCGTTTGCAGGTCTCGAATCCGTCGACGTAGGGCATCATCACGTCGAGCAAGACGATGTCATACGACCCGTCGTTGAATGCTTTGAGTGCCTCGAGCCCGTTTTTGACGACGGTCACGTCGTAGCGCGGGCCCGAAAACGTGACTTGGATGAGGGTGGCAATCGACGGATCGTCGTCGGCAAAGAGCAATCGGCGCTGTGTGACTTGGTCGCCGCGGTCCGATAATCGCCGTGTCAACTTCATCGCTGTACCACCTTTGTCCATTGCAGCCCGGCGTCGTCACCGCATGTGGATGCTGCTACAAAATCACGACGCATCTGCGTGCGGGATAATCGCCTCGAGTACGGGAGTTGTCTGTTTGTTGATGATTGCTGCGTCGATTATACACCGCTTTGTACCGGGTTGCGACGGTGCGTCGTACATGACATCGAGCAGCACGCCCTCGATGATACTGCGCAATCCACGCGCCCCAGTACCGGTTTTGAGCGCTGCATCCGCCACGGCGTCGATGGCGTCGTCGGTGAACTCGAGCGCGACGTCGTCCATCCCCAGCAGGTGCACAAATTGCTTGAGCACGGCGTTTTTCGGCTCGGTCAAGATGCGACGCATCGCATCACGATCCAGCGGTCGCAACGGTGCCACGATGGGGATGCGCCCGATGAACTCGGGAATGAAGCCGTACTTCAACAGGTCGTCCGGCGTCACGTGGTCGAGCACAAACTGCGGGACATCACTCGCCGGCGCCTGCTGTGCCCCAAAGCCGATGCTGCGTTTTTCACCGACCCGCGCGCCGATGACCTTTTCGATGCCCTCGAATGCCCCACCACAGATGAACAACACCTGTGTCGTGTCGAAGGGGATGTACTCCTGCTGGGGGTGTTTACGCCCCGGCGTGGGCGGGACGTGCGCCACCGACCCCTCGAGGATCTTGAGGAGCGCCTGCTGCACCCCCTCGCCCGAGACGTCACGGGTAATCGACGGATTATCCGATTTCCGTGCGATTTTATCGATTTCGTCGATGTACAAGATCCCGGTCTTGGCACGTTCGATGTCACCGTCTGCCGCTTGGATCAGGCGCAGCAAGATGGTCTCGACGTCTTCACCGACATAGCCTGCCTCGGTCAGCGCCGTCGCATCGGCGATGGCAAAGGGGACATCGAGGGCCCGGGCCAACGTCTGGGCGAGCAGGGTTTTCCCGCTGCCGGTGGGCCCGATCAAGAGGATATTCGACTTGCCGATTTCTACATCGGCAGACGGTTCCTGGCGCGACCGCAGGCGTTTGTAGTGGTTGTAGACCGCCACCGACAACAGCACTTTGGCGCGATCTTGCCCAATGACATAGTCGTCGAGGCGGGCGCGCATCTCGTGGGGCACCGGCAACGCGTCGAACGAGGGCGTCGGAGCAGGCGGTGGGGCCGCTTTCTGTCGCTCGTCAGCGATGACTTGGTTACAGATCGCCACACACTCGTCGCAGATAAAAATCGGCGGCGGCCCGGCGATGAGTCGCTGGACTTCGTCTTGGCTGCGGCCACAGAACGAACACTGATAGACACCACGGCCTGTAGTGGACATGACAGCCTCGCTTCGCTACAAATGCGCTCGTTGCAGGCACCGCAGAGGCGCACAGCAACGAGCGTCAGACAACGACAGAGTGCAGTGACCTCAGCTCTGCTGATTGAGCGCGTCGCGGGTCAAGATCTCGTCGATGATGCCATAGGTCTTGGCAGTGGTCGGGTCCATGAACAAATCGCGGTCGAAGTCGTTGGCGATACGTTCGATGGGCTGCCCCGTGTCGGTAGACAACAGTTCGCGGATGATCTGCTGCTCGCGCAACAGCTCACGCGCCATGATTTCGACGTCGGGGGCGTACCCGCTGGCACCACCACCCGCCGGGTGCATGTGGATGGTCGAGTGGGGCAGGCTGTAGCGCTTGCCCTTGGCTCCACCGGCCAACAGAATCGTGGCCATACTGCCGGCCATGCCGACACAGACGGTCGCGACATTGGGGCGAATCATCCGCATCGTGTCGTAGATCCCCAAACCAGCGGTGATCGAACCGCCCGGGCTGTTGATGTACAACATGATGTCGCGTTCGGGGTTCTCGTGCTCCAGAAAGAGCAACTGCGCCACAATCAAGTTGGCGATGCCGTCTTCGATGGGGGTCGAGAGCATCACGAT
>JBJOJU010000052.1:0-7043 GCA_046046485.1 Chloroflexota bacterium
CTCCGCTGATGAAACACAGCTCACCAACCCAGTGTCGAGCACACAGACGCAAACAGGTGTCTTCACGGAGCCGACACGATACGCAGCGATACGGGCCAAACCGCTCGTCACCCTCACCCCCACCGCCCTCGCCGACCTGACCAGCTGCCCGCGCAAGTACCGATTCACCCGGCGCAGCGGGTTGAACGGGCTCGCGCCGACCGCCACCGCCGACACCCAGGTGCTGCCGGTCCCGCCATCACTCGCGGGGTTCAACACCGGCGACGCGCCCACCAGCGCCGAGCCCGTCACCATCGACACACCCGACGACGATGCATCCACGAGCGCTGATGCGCGGCTGCTGGGTTCGTGATTCCACCGCGTCTGCGAGCTCCACTGCAGCACCCCGACGCTCACCAGTAGCGAGTTGGTCAGCGCTGCCGCGACCCGTAGCGCCAGCCCCGTCGGTGCCGCCGACCTGCGGCTGCTCAGCGAGCTCACCGACCGATACTTAGCTTCACCATTCGCACACCCGCCCGCGCCTGTCGCCACCGAACGCACGCTGACGTGGGAGTGGGATCGTCCGGCGGCCCGCGTCCGCTTCACCGGGGTCGTCGATCGAAGTGACGGCGCCACGATCATCGACTACAAAACCGACAGCGAGCTCAGCGGGCTCGCCGAGCGCCACGGGACCCAGTTGCGCCTCTACGGCTTGGCGCTGGCCGACGCTGACCCGCAGCGAATGCCGCGACTGCAGCTCTACCACGCCCGCACCGGCACCGTCGTCGACGTCGATGCGTCGCCCAGCGCCGTCGCAGCCACCTACGCTGAACTCGATCGGGCGCTCGAGTGGCTCGCCCGCGACGCATTCCCCGCCACGCCGTCGTTCTCGGCATGCCAGTACTGCCCGGCGCGCGCTTACTGCCCCGAGGCGTTCCCCGTCGGCTCGGCTCGCGTCTGATGCTATTTTCTCTTGTTATTTTTTCTTCGGTTTGAGGGGTTTCATCGGCCAGATCGTCCCGCTGTAGCTCCGGCACAGCTGGACAATCTGGCTGTCGTGGGTGAAATATCGCGCAACGTGCGCCAAAAGCCCCGTGCTCGCCCCGTGTTCGGCGAGTGTTTCGGCCAGGGCAGCACTGTCGATGTCGGCGCTGGCGAAGATCTGCTCGGTGGCGCCGACCTTCATCTCATAGACGAAGCGCGACGGGGTCGCACTGGGCAGTGCATCGCGCCCATAACCCGCCGGCGGCAAGGGCACCCCCAGGCTCAACAGGGCCCGTGCCCGAGTCACCGCCACATAGAACAAGCGCCGTTCTTCTTCGATGGCATCCGACGCGACCGGGACGGCCTCGGGGTCGCTGCGGTCATACACCTCGGGTGAGCTGCCGTGCGCCGGCATGTAGCCTTCGACGGCCGCAGGCACCACCACGTAGTCGTACTCCAACCCTTTTGCACGGTACACCGTCGTCAACAGCAATTGCTCCGTCTCGGGCACCCCGCCCGTGTGGTCGGCTGTGGCCAGCCAATCGAGATACTGGGGGACGCTCCAGCCCCACAGCGCGAGCACCGCGACCATGTGCCGGGTCGCCGCTGCCCGCTCCGCCGCTGCTTCGCCCCGGCCATACGACCGCACGAAATGCTCGTCGAGGCGCAGCGTCGTCGCCAGCCACTGCAACACCTCGTGCGCCAGCGTTTCGTCGCCGCAGCGACGCTGCAGTTGCTCACAGAGGGCCATCAGGTCGTCGAGCCGCTCACGGGTATGGCGGGGGGTCGCTTCGTCGCCGTGGAGGGCTGCCAGCGCGTCGCGCAGGCTCTGGCCGCCCGCATGCGCCCGCTGTAGCCACTGCTGCATCCGGTCGCGGGCCAACCCGCGCATCGGGGTGTTGATGATACGCAATACCGTCGCAACCAGCCCCGCGTCGAGGGGGACGTCGTATGCCAACCCGATGCGCAGATAATCGGCACCGATCTGGTGTTCGCGGCGCTGATAGACCGGCCCGCGCCCGAGGACCCGATAGGGCACACCTTCGGCCAGGCAGCTCATCTCGAACGCCTGCAGCTGCCCGAGCGTGCGCCCGAGAATCACCACCGACCCACACCCGTGCGCCGCAATCCAGCGCTGCACCTGGGTCAACAGCGGGGTCTCGAGCACGCCGGCGGTGGTCGAGCGGTCTTCGACCACGTCGACGCCGGTTTCGTGCAGCCAGTTCGCCGCGACCAGCGCCTTCGGGTAGCGCACCTGGTTCCGCGCGATGACGTTATAAGCGGTCTGGGCCAGCAGCGGCCCGAACCGAAAACTCACCGTCAGCGGGTAATCGACCACCGGCCGCTCCGCCAACCCGTGCCCGAAGCGGGTCAGCAAATAATCGGGGCGTGCACCGCGCCACTCGTAGATCGTCTGGTCGTCGTCGCCCACCACCATCACATCGGCCGATTTTTCTGCCAGCGCCTCGATCAAGCGCTCCTGGCCGTAGTTGATGTCTTGATACTCGTCGACGATGAGCACGCGTACCCCGCCCGTCATCGTGCGCCAGAATGCCGGCTGCGTCCGCTGAAGCTCCAGCACGACCCCGACAAAATCGTCGAAGCCGAGCGCGCCTGCGTCGGTGCGGAACTCCTCGTAGCGGGCATACACCAGCGGGATGTCGCTGCTGGTCGCGTGCGCGGCCCGGTCACTCCCGGGCGGAATCAGACTGGCCTTCCACAGCGTGATCGCCGACGCCACCGCGTCGATGTCGACCGCACCGTCTTCGACCACACCCTCGCCCACCAGCGCCGAGATGGCCCGGTACATCATGATGCGCGAACGATCGGTCGCCTCGTCCAGCCACCACTCGGTCGGCTCCGGCAGCAAGCCCGAACCCACCGCGCGTTTGAGCGCACGGTAACAAAACGAATGGAACGTCTCGACGCGCGGTTGGTCTTTGCTGTCGGGCAACACCGCCGCGATGCGGGTCTTGAGTTCTTCGCGGGCGGTGGCGTTGTAGGCAAACACCCGCACCGCCCCAGGCGCGACGCCCAGCTCGGTGATGAGATGCGCGACGCGCAAGACAATCGTCGTCGTTTTGCCGGAGCCCGCCACCGCCAGCACACGAGCGTGCTGCCGCAGTGGGTGGTGGATCACAGCGAGTTGTTCGGGCGTGGGAGTCGGTGTCGGTTTCATAGAAAAAGCGCCGCTCCGGATGGAACGGCGCCCTCACACACAGGTCTAGTCGACCAGCGAACGCAGGTAGCGGACCGACTTCGTGAAGCCCTCTTCCGGGCCGAACGCGTCGTCTTCGTGCTCGACCGAGATCACGCCGTCGTAGCCGACCTTGCGCAACGTGGTGATGAACTCGCCCCAGCGGATGCGGCCGTAGCCCGGCAGCACATAGCGCCACCAGCCGTCACCGTTCGAGCCGACGCGGGCACGGCGGGTCGGGTTGACCCAGACGTCCTTGGCGTGCACATGGAAAATGCGCTTCTGGAACTCGCGCACGCCGTCGATGTAGTCGATTTCCTGCCAGTCGAGGTGCGACGGGTCGTAGTTCAAGCCGAGGTGGGCATCGGGCAGCACTTCGAACAACGTGGCGAAGTGTTCCAGGTTCTGCAGATTGGTGGCATACCAATTTTCGAACATGATCTTGACGCCGGCTTCGCGGGCCAGGTCGGCCATCGGGCGGAACTGTGCCGGCAAGTCTTCCTTGATCGTCTGCAAGCGGCTCTTACCCTGCGTGGGGAAGCCGGCCAACGCGCCGACCAGCTCGACACCCAACTTCGGTGCCAACTTGATGGCTGCCGGGAAGACCTTCTTCGACTGCGCCAAGTGCTCGGCGCTCACACCCGTCATCATCGTGTGCCAATAGCAGACGATCGACGACAAGGTGATGTCGTGCTTGGCCAACAACGCCTTCAAATTGGCAATATCGCTGTCGGTCACCGTCGTCGCATCGAAATTCCCACCAGGGCCGACGTCCAGTTCGATCTGCTGCACGCCGATGGACGCAGCAAACGGGATGAATTTTTCCAGCGGTTGCCGGCTGACCGGAGCGGTCAAAACACCAACTTTCATCGTCTCGCCCTTTCACATGTGGTCCGGTTGTATGGTGCAATGGTCAGCGACCATGTTTACCCTGTGTTATACGCCGTCGTCCGCAACCACCGCCACGGGCTGCCCCGTCGCCGCCGAGGCAAATATCGCATCCATCAGCCGCGCCTGCCGCAATCCCAACAGCGCTGGGCACAGCGTTTGGGCCGTCCCCCGCACGACATCGCGGAAATTCTCTTGCACGGTCGCCGTGTCGGGCACCGTCGGGTACTTCACCGTCCGGCCGTCACGCCAGTGCTCCAAGGTGCCCCCGTAGATGCTCGTCTTGACACTGCCTCGCGACCCCTGCAGGTAGATCCCCTGCTCGAACACCGTCGCGTCGCCGCTGACCGCCGCCGTCGCCGTCGTTCCATCGGCGAACCGCAGCAACACCGACCCCGAAACGTCGACCGCATGCCCTTTGCGATCGATCGCCGCATAGACCGCGACCACCGGCTGCCCAGTCAGATACAACAACGCGTTGAAGAGATGGGCGCCGCTGTCGTACAGATTGCCGCCGCCCGATTGCACTGGGTCGGTGCGCCAGGTGCCCTGCTGATGCTGGATCCACGGTTGCGCACAGACCCCCGTGATCGCCGATAGACTCCCCAGTTCACCCGCTGCAATCAGCTGGCGAATATACTGAAACTCACAGGTGAACGGCCCGGGGAAGGCAATCGAAATCGTTTTACCGCACGCGTTGCTCTGGGCGATAAGCTGCTGTGCGTCTGCAGTCGCAATCACCATCGGTTTTTCGACCAAGACGTGACATTCTGCTGCCAACGCCGCCGCTGTCTGTTCAAAATGCTGATTGTGCGGGGTCACCACGACCACCCCGTCGAGCGCCGTCTGCGCCAGCATGTCGCGATAGTCCGCGTAGACCACCGGCAACCGGCTCTGGTCCGACACCGTTTCGCGCAGGAACCGCTCGATGTTGCTCTGCGAGGGATCAGCGACAGCAGCCACGACCACGCCCTCGAGTGCGTCGAAGACGCGCCCGTGATGCCGGCCCATACCACCACACCCGATGATTCCAATGCGAACGTCGTCGGTCACCATACCCTCCTCGGTAGGTCGTGCGCCTATCGTACCACAGTTACGCCATCGGTACGCCCCGACGCGCGTTTCCGCAGCAGCATATGGAAAAAGGTTCCACCGCCGCCCGCACACACAGCGCAGCGCCGAAGTCCCCAGCTTCCCACTGCTCCCCTGTGGTCGCCGTGCGGCGTGAAAGCCAGCGGGCGCGGGCCACCGCGCCCCACACCTCCGTGGCAGCGGCAGCGCGGTTTTCATCACACTGATGCCCCTGCGGCGCTGCAACAAAAATGCACCGCCACAACGCGTGTGGCGGTGCACAAAAGCCGAACAGGTCAACTTTTCTTGGTGGGCATGGTGAGCTGGATGTCGCTGAGCGCCTGAACCCCGTGCAGCGAGAGCTCCTTGGCGAAGTGGCAGGCGACGAAATGTTCGTCTCCGATGTCGACCAACGCAGGGCGCTCCTGGGAGCAGATATCTTTGGCGTAGCGGCAACGCGGGTGGAAGTAGCAGCCGCTGGGTGGGTTCGCTGGCGACGGCACGTCACCCTGCAGACGCTCGGGGCGATTGCGCAACCGCGGGTCGGCCTTGGGAATCGCGTTGAGCAATGCCTCGGTATACGGGTGCTTGGGGGTGAAGTAGAGCTTATCGGTTTTGGCCATCTCGACGATGTAGCCGACGTACATGACGGCCACACGGTCCGAGATGTGCTCGATGACGCTCAGATCGTGCCCGACGAAGAGGTACGCCATCCCGTACTTCTCTTGCAACTCGTCCAACAAGTTGAGCACCTGCGCCTGGATCGAAACGTCGAGCGCCGAGACCGGTTCGTCGCAGATAATCAAGCTCGGGTTGAGTGCGAGCGCCCGGGCGATACCGATGCGTTGGCGCTGACCGCCCGAGAACGCATGCGGGTAGCGCGTCATATTCTCGGGCCGGATGCCCACTTCCTTGAGCAATGCCGCCACCCGATCAGTCAACTCACTGCCCGACGCCCGTTTCTGGATCTCGAGCGGCTCGCCCACGATCTGACCGACCGTCAAGCGGGGGTTGAGCGACGTGAACGGGTCTTGGAAGATGATCTGCATGTTGGGGCGCAGCTTCATCATCGTGTCGCGGTCAGCCTGGGTGACATCGATCTTGCCCAGCACCGGGTCGTTGAATATCACTTCGCCGGCGGTGGGTTCGTGCAGGCGCAGAATCGCGCGACCCGCGGTGCTCTTGCCACACCCCGACTCACCCACCAGCCCGAGCGTTTCGCCCTTGCGAAGGTGGAAGTTGATGCCGTCGACTGCCTTGACATTGCCCGTGACCCGACGCATCAACCCCGACCGAATGGGGAAGTGCTTTTTGAGGCCACGGACCTCGAGCAACAAATCATCGGTGGTCATGCGTCCCTCACGTATTCAGGTGGCAGCGCACGGTGTGACCTTTGGCTGCGTCGACAATGGTTTCTTCGGGCAAAACGGTATCGCACAACCCCTTGATCGCGACCGGGCAACGCGGATGGAACGAACAACCCTTCATCGTCGAGTACGGATCCGGGACGCTGCCCTCGATCGACGCCAGCCGTCCCTTCGAACGACCCAACCGCGGGATCGACTGCAACAACGAAATCGTGTACGGGTGCTGCGGCTGGTAGAAGATATCATCGACCGTGGCACGTTCGACCACACGCCCCATGTACATGACGGCGACTTCGTCACACATCTGTGCCACCACGCCCATGTTGTGGGTGATGAACATGATCGACGTGCCGATTTCGCTTTGGAGACCGCGCATCAAATCGAGAATGTTGGCCTCTGTGGTTACGTCAAGTGCTGTGGTTGGCTCGTCAGCGATCAACAGTGTCGGGTTACACGAGAGCGCCATGGCGATCATGGCACGCTGGCGCATACCACCTGAGAGCTCGTGCGGGTATGATTTGGCGATGCGTGCCGGATTGGGCATACCGACCTTGGTC
>JBJOJU010000054.1:0-3196 GCA_046046485.1 Chloroflexota bacterium
AAGATTCTGGCGCCGGGGCTGCGCTTGGGCTGGGTGGTGGGTGCAAAAGCGCTGACCGACAAATTGACCCTGCTCAAACTGGCGGCCGACACCCAGTGCAGCACGCTGAACATGGCGATCGTGACGTTGTTCATGCGCGACTACGACCTCGACGCCCACATCGCCGGTTTGCGGGTCAATTACCGCCGCAAGCGTGATTTGATGCTGCAGACCATCCGCGACACGTTCCCCGCGGGCGTGCAGTACACGACGCCCCAGGGTGGCTTGTTCACGTGGGTGAGTTTCGCACCTGGGTTCGACACGGCGGCGTTCATGCGCGACGTGGTGTTGCCCCAGGCGCGGGTGGCGTATGTGCCCGGGGCGACGTTCTTCCCCCTCGCCCAAGAACACCACCACGCGCGGGTCAATTTTTCGGCGCAGCCGGATTCGCAGCTGGTCAAGGGCATCACGGCCTGGGGAGCGTTGCTCAAAAACCACCGTTAGCCGATGGCGGCGATGACGGCTGCGAGGTCGCTCAGATCGGGCAGCACGGCATCGGGGTGATGGGCAGCGAGATCGTCGACACTGAATGGGCCCGTGGCGACCGCGATGGTGCGGGCGCCATGGGCTTTTCCGCAGGCGATGTCGTTGGGGGTGTCGCCGACGATGATGATGTCGCTGCCGCTGATGGGGGTGTGCCCGGCGGCGTTGTAGCGGTCGAGCGCATAGCCGGGCAGGCGCAGGCGCTGGGCATGGTCGCTGCCGTAAGCGCCTACCGACATGTCGATGTAATCGCGCAGGCCGGTCAGCTCGAGCTTGAGGGCAGCGACGGCCTGCATATTGCCCGTCAGGACCGACTGCCGGACGGCGGGGTGCTGCTGGTAGTGGGCCAACGCGGCGGGTACCCCGGCGAGGACCCGGCCGCGGGCTGCCATTTCGGCACGGCGCTGTTCGAGTTCGGCCATATAGGCCCGCGCGAAGTCGTCGAGCTGGGCGGCGATGGTCGCCGGCGGGATATGCGGGTTGGTCTCGATGATGATTTGTTGGTCGGTTTTGCCGGCGTACTCGCGGCGATCGTTGGACGACGGCTGCCCATAGAGCGTCGTCATGGCCGCGCGCATCGCTTCGCCGGCGACGCCGCCCGAGTAGAGCAGGGTCCCGTCGATATCCCACAGGAGGAGTCGCATAGCAGAGCCTTTCGTCTAGACGCCGCCGAAGTAGCGGAGTGCCAGGCGGATCCGGTCGTCGATGGTGTCGGGGGCGTCAGCGGGGATGGCGGCGACGGCGGCGTTGGCCTCGGCAGCGCTGTACCCCAAGCCCAAGAGAATATCATAGAGGTCGTTGTCGCGCGGCGACACCGGGGTAGTCGCGGTGCCGCGCAGGTCGAGTTTGCCCTTCATCTCGAGAATCAGGCGCTCAGCGGTTTTTTTGCCGATACCGGGGACCTTGGAGAGCCGGGCCACGTCGCCAGCGGCGACGGCGTGGCGCAGGTCGCCTTCGGAGAGGCTCGAGAGCAGGCTCATGGCCACTTTAGGACCGATGCCGCTGACGGCGATGAGTTGGGTGAAGAGGCTGCGCTGCCCCAGTGAATCGAAGCCGTAGAGGGTGTGGGCGTCTTCGCGGACGATGAAGCAGGTGAAAAACGTCGCCGCTGCCCCGTCGACCTGTTGGGCGAGGAGTGCCCGGGCCAGGTGGACTTCGTATCCGACGCCGTGGACGTCGAGGATGACTGCGTCGGAGGTCTGGGCGACGACGACGCCACTCAGGCGAGCGATCATGGTACCTCCGGGTGCGTGAAAGAGTGTATGAAAAGACCCGGCGTGTGCCGGGTCAAATGGGGCGGGAGACGAGATTCGAACTCGCAACCCTCTGCTTGGGAAGCAGATGCGCTACCATTGCGCCACTCCCGCCCACTGCTGTGCATTGTAGCCGCTGCGTTGGTCAGTGTCAAGCAATCAGGCGCGGGCAGCGACGATTTGGTCGAGGATCTGCTCGAGCGTCGCGCAGTGGTGTTGCCACGAATAGTGCGCCACGACTCGTTCCCGCGCAGCGGCACCGTAGGCTGCGCGGGTCGCCGGGTCACGCACCAGAGTGGTGATGGCGTCGGCGAGGGCGGCGATATCGCCTTCGGGCGTCAAGATTCCTTCGTGGCCGTGGCGGACGATAGAGTCGAGTGGTGTGATCGCACTGGTGATCACCGGCAGGCCACACGCCATGTATTCGTAGATCTTGAGGGGCGACCAAAAGAACCCCGCTGCCTGTAAGGCGGGGTGCGCGCTGGTGTCGAAGGGGGCTATGCCGATGTCGGCGGCTTGCACGACGGCGGGCATCTCGGGGTAGGGGAGGGCACCGCGGAAGCTGATCGCCGGGTAGGCGGCGGCAGTGGTCTGGGCGCGAGCGAGTTCGGGGCCGGCGCCGACAAAGACAAAGCGGCACGCCACACCGGCATCGAGGACGCGCATGGCGGCGCGGACGCCGTGGATGGCGCCGTGCCACGCGCGGAACGAGCCGATGAAGAGGATCGTCGGCGGTTGGTGTGGATCGTGTGGGGTCGGAGGCGGCACAAAGCGCTCGACATCGGCACCCCAGGGGTGCTCGTGGATGCGGCTGCGATCGATCTCGGCCGGTACCGTGGTGTGCAGGGGGGTGACGATGGCGGCGGCCCAGCGGCACTGCCGCGTGGCCCAGCGGCGCAACGGGCCACCCAGCCGGTCGTCCAGCTGCCGTTTGCGCTCGCTGGGTGGGTCGATGATGAGGGCGTTGACCTCGAGCAAGGTTGGGATGCCCAGCAAGCGAGCGGCGATCATGCCGGCCCCGGCGAAATTGTAGTAGCGCTCGACGACGGCATCGGGTCGGAGGCGGCGGGCCAGTGCCAAGATGGGAGCGAGGGTGAGCAGTGAGGCGACTTTGGGGATGTCGATGTGGTAAAGGGTGTAGCCGGCCTGCTGGGTGACCCGGGGCACCCAGAGGTGGCGGAGATCGATGTGCTGCTCCGCAGAAACGGCCACGACGTGGACGTCGTGACCGCGGGCTGCCAGACCACGGGCGACCTCGTGGGTGTGGGTCGACCCGCCCAGATTACCCGGGACGGGGATACCGCTGGCGATGTAGAGAATCTTCACGGGGCGTTACATGCGTTCGTAGCGTTCGAGGTCGAGCACGATGGAGAGGCTGCCTTCGGCAGCGGTGGCGACCGTCTGTTGCGCTTTGGTGACCG
>JBJOJU010000115.1:0-2550 GCA_046046485.1 Chloroflexota bacterium
TTCGCCTTCGACGTCGCCAAGCTTCTCGCGCAGACGCCCAGCACCCAGGTGCATCCGGTTAGTGCCCGGGGGAGCGGTGCGCGTGATACCAGCGCGCATGATCTGTTCACCGCCTATCTGACCACGATGTTCTGGGCAACACCCCGCAGCGCACTGCCGATATCGGCATAGACAACGAATCATCACCCCGAGCGCACAGAGGCAGCGGACGAATCACAGCGACGTCCGCTCCAACCCCATGTATTTTCTCACTCTGTGTTGAAGTTGAATATATTTAATTTTTCACTTTATTTCAATTTACGTTATTTACTTAAAAAGTATATTTCTTCAATTTTGCATATTGCTGCGTTTTTATTTTTTGTGTTATAGTAATTTTATTATCAAATCAGCATTCGAGCACTTATGTTGACGATTTTTCCATCAGACGGGCGACCATCGTATGCCAAGTACTTCGTCGAAGTGCTGCGAAGCGAAGGTTTTCGCGGACTCGAAACCTGCGCGTTGGACGAGATCAACGCGGCCCGTTTCGAGACGATGACGACCGTTATTGTGCCGCATCTGTTGGACTGTGGCGATACGTGCCGTCAGCTCTGCCTCGATTACGTCGAAGCGGGCGGCACACTGGTGATTTTTCACCCGACCGAGGCGACAGCACGGGCGCTAGGGATTGCCGCGACCGGCCAGATCGTGCCGCAGGCGACCATGCAGGTCCCGAGTGGCGATGGTCAGCTGCTCGAGATGGCACTCCACACACCGGTCGCTCGGTGGCGCACCGACAATGCCGAACTCGTGCTGCAGTGCACGTATCGCGACACGCTCCTGCCTGCCGCACTGCGCATCACCCGCGGGCGTGGGGTTATCCTGGCGTTTGCATTCGATGTCGCCGAGGTCATCGCACTGACCCGCCACGGTGACCCAGATTTGCGCGGGATCCACACGGCGAGCAGTGACGGCGTGTTTCGGAACCTTGACCTCTTTGCCTACCAACTCGAGACGGTGCAGTCGAAATACCCCGTCCTCGATCTCTTTACCGCATTCCTGGCCAACCTGGTGGCGGCGACGGCGCAGCTGCCCCGGCTCTGGTACTACCCCGAGGCAATGCAGCGCAGCACGCTGGTACTCTCGGCGGACGATTACCGCTCGCAGCCGCATGCATATCGGATTTTCGTCGAAGAGCTCGCCGATGCAGATGTCCACTGTACCTTCTCCATCCAGCGAGGCTGCGAAATCGCACCCGAAGCTATCCAAGCCTGGCTCGCGGCCGGGCACACCTTTGGTGCCCTCGCGACCTACCCAGAAGACAGCGCCACACACCTGGCACACACTCCCACGCCACAGGCGTTCACCACGATGCTGTCGAGCTCGCTCGCATGGTATACCAAGACCTTCAAGACACCGACGCGGACCATGCGGCTCTACGGCGAACGCTGGTACGGTTACATCGATGCCGCCAAAGCACTCGAGGCGCAGCACGTCGAGATGGATTTGACGACTGTGCCGCGTCACCCGTACGGCGCCTGGGTCAGTGGGTCGACCCGCCCAATCCGCTATGTCGATGAACACGGAGGAGTGCAGAAGATCTTCCACCAACCGACCAGTTGGAGCGATCGGCTGTTGGTCGATGCGACAGTGGCGGGCGGCTATCGCTGGAGCACGTTGCTTGCCACAATGGTCACCGACGAGATCATCGAACGCGCGGTCGAGACCTCGTATTCGCCCATCGTCGTCGCGACCTCCCCGCAGACGTATGTCACAGCCTCGCGTGCCCTCATCCAAGCCAACATCCAAGCAGCACGCCGGCACGGGATGCCGATTCTCTCGACCGAAGAGTGGCTGCAGTGGAATCAGACGCGCGAGAAGACGATGCTGACGATGACGGACGCGGAGCTGACGGTTCGGGCAGCGGTCGATGTCCCCGCGGTCACCGTCATCATCCCGGCCGGGTATGTGCCCACGCTGCCGGCACAACGGGTGGTGCGCTGGGGTAGATCGCAGGTGATGGTCACGTTGGCGCTGCAGGCTGGGTTCCCGGTGGTCGTCGCAACGGCGTCCTGAGCGAAACACACTGCTGGTATACTCAGCGCATCCTCTTCCGTGCGCGTGTGCGCAACCGATACGGAGCGTGTATGCAAGCGCTGCTCGACACCATCGCCCAGACCCCCATCGCCGACACCCACGAACACCTCATCACTGCCACCGAATACGCTGCCCTCGCACCCGACATCATCAATGGATTGTTCGGCATGCACTCGTATCTGCTGTACGAATTCGTCAGTGCGGGCTGCACCTATGCCGACATCGAAGCCTTCCTCGATCAGACCGACCCCGACATCGTGGCACGCTGGGATCGTATCGCGCCATACTGGCGAGCCTGTCGCTTCACCGGCCCCGGCGAAGCTGTCAGCCTCGCCGCACACGCCCTCTACGGCATCAGCGAGCTGAGCGGTGCTGCACTGGCTGAGGCTGCCACGACGCACGACCGGTTTTTAGGCACAGCAGGCTACAGTGCAATACTGGCCCAAGCCAACCTCAGCGACATCCAAGTCGACG
>JBJOJU010000121.1:0-3640 GCA_046046485.1 Chloroflexota bacterium
CCATCGCGTCTGGAGTCTATTTCTACGTCAAGTACAGCCTCGGTGCCAATCCGACCGAAGCAACGCTGATCCTTGCCACCACGTTCATCGTGACGGCGCTCTGTCTCCCGCTCTGGCGGCGGTTCATCGCACTGCGCTACGATCCACGGACGGGGTTGACCATCGCGTATGCCGGTCTGGGGTTGACCAGTATCCCGCTCTATTTCGCCGCCGACATGACCCAAGCCCTCTTCAGCGCGTGTTTCTTCGGCGTCGCATTGGCTGGTTCGCTCCTGCTCGGTGATGTCATCATGGCCGACGTCATCGACGAAGACGAACAACACAGTGGTGAGCGACGCGAAGCCATGTTCTACGCGGTCAATGGTGCCGGTCTGGCGCTCTCGGGCACGATCTCTTCCATCTATTTCGGCATCATCGCGAGTGGCTTCGGCTACGATCCGTTGCTGACCATGCAACCCGCCACCGTCGGCTACGGCTTCCGCGTCTATATGATCGCCTTGCCGCTGGTCGCCGGGCTCCTCGGCGCGATCGCCATCCGCTACTACCCACTCCACGGTGACCGCTTGACCGCACTGCGACGCGCCCGTGAGGCTGCGAATCCGGCATAAGAGACCGACGCAGTGTCGCAGAGTCGTTCCCGGTGCTCCTCGCCGACACTCCCACCATCACACGCAGCAGCAGTCAGGGAAAGGCCCCGGGCATACCGCCCGGGTCATCCGACCGAGTGCGGTCCGCAACGCCGCCGGCAACCGCCCCCGACACCACTCCCCCTGCGCCCGCCGGCGACAGGGGAGGCCCAACACCGCTCGCGTTCGTATGTAAGCCCTCCGGGAGCAGCCACACACGCGCCCCGGGCATTGCCCGGGGCGCGTGTGTTGTGTGCGTCGCTCTCCTCGTCTGGTGTGGACTCAGGCGCCCCAGGTCGCCGTCAAAACACGCATCCAGTTTTCGAAGCAGAGCTTGGTCAATTCTGCGTCGCCGTAGCCGCGTGCACGCAAGGCTGCGACCAGCTTGGGCAAGCCAGCGGCGTCGCCGATCCCCGAGGGGATCGTTGCACCGTCGAAGTCCGACCCGAAGCCGACGCGGTCGATGCCGATGCGCTGTACCAGGTAATCGATGTGATTGACCATCGTCTCCAACGGCGTGTCGTTGTTGTTCTGACCGTCTTCGCGCAAGAAGACCACGGCGAAGTTGAGCCCGACCATGCCGTCCGAATCACGGATGGCGTCGAGCTGTTTGTCGGTCAGATTGCGGGTCGACTGCGACAGATTCCAGACATTTGAGTGCGTCGCCACCAACGGCTGCGTGGTCGTCTTGGCGACATCCCAGAAGCCTTTTTCGTTCATGTGCGACAAATCGATCATGATGCGCTTCTGGTTGCAGGCCTTGACCAGCGCCTTGCCTGCGTCGGTCAACCCGGGACCGGTGTCGGGGCTGTGGTGATGACGGAACGGCACGCCCTCGGCGAAGATGGTCGGGCGACTCCAGACCGGCCCGATCGAGCGCAGACCAGCCTGATAGAATACCTCGAGTGCCTCGAACTCGGGGTCGATGGCTTCGGCACCTTCGAAGTGCAGAATCCCACTCATCGCACCGGCGTCTTTGGCAGCCCGAATATCGGCGACGCTGCGGGCGATTTTAAAGATGCCGTGCGATTCGCGTTCGATCTCGAACAGTTTCGCCGACATTTTGAGTGCCATTTTCAGCGAATACGAACGCTCTAGCGCCGGAGGCAGACTGTCTCGGTCGGTCACGACGTTGGCAGTCGGGTCAGAGGGGATATACACCGCAAAAAAGCCACCAGCCAAACCACCGCGGCGGGCGCGGGTCATGTCGATGTGGCCGTGCGGGCTCTCGAAAAAGTTGTCGTCGGGCTTGGGGTCGGCAATCAGGCGCAGCAATGTGTCATTGTGACCATCGAAAACCGGAATCGGAGTGCCTGCTGGCGTCGTTGTCATGGAGACTCCTCTCTGTGTCAGTAGCATGCTACGCCCGCATCAGGACGCTGTCAAATCCCCTGTGGTAAAATACCGAACAAACGATTTGATGAACGGAGTGTTCTTCCGCATGATTTCACCAGCCCTGATTGCCCTCCTGCGCTGCCCGAGTTGCGGCTCGAAAGAACTCGTCAACAACGACGCCGACGTCACGTGTCGCGTCTGCAGTGTCAGCTACCCAAAGCGCAACGGCTACATCGATCTCATGCCGCGCGGGGTCAACTACGATTATGTGTCGAAGTATGTCACCGAAGAGGAACAACTCGCCGAGGAGCTCGATTACCGCGATCTCGCCCCCGCCGTCTTGGCCGCCGGCGTCCGCAACCGAACTACGGTCCGTCTGCTCGAACTCAATCGCAACGACGTGTGCCTCGACAATGCCTGCGGAAACGGGAAATTCGCCGTCTGGAACGCCCACCTCGTCAAAACGATGGTCGGCAACGATCCGGCGACCATGTTCGCCGACGAGGCACTCGCCAAGATCGACATCACTCAAGCTGATTCGCGCAATCTCCCCTTCGACGACAACACCTTCGACAAAGCATTCTCGCTCGACGTGCTCGAGCACTTCCCCATCGACGTCATCGACGAATACCTCGCCGAACAGGCACGGGTGCTCAAGCCGGGCGGTCGCTTCCTGGCGATGTCTAACACCCGCGAGAAGTCGACCCTCCAACCCTTGGTCACACTCAGCCGCTGGATCGGGAAGCAGTTCGTGAAAGCCGGAGTCTACGACTTCGAACGCGAAAAACTCCGCAAGTCCGACCACGTCAAGGCACTCGAAACCTGGGAGGACGTCCTCGCCGCCTTCGAACGCGCGGGACTCAAACCCGTCAAAGTCGTCTTCTGGAATAGCGTGTTCACCAGTTTCGTCGAGCACGTGCTGATGAAGCTCGGTGAAGCCTGGGCCGGGCGCAACAAACCCAGCAGCGGCAAGGCCAGTGCCGTCATCAGCGATGGCACCGACCGCGAGATCCGTGCCCGCCGCCGCTTGCGCGGCAGCCTCGACCGCAAGGGTGGTCTCTACTACTTCTTGATGTTGGTGACCTGGTTCATGGAGCTCGACATCTGGTTGTTCGGGACACTCCGCTCGGGGAGCTACTTCATCGTCGTCGAGAAGCCGCGCGCATGAGTCTGCACCCGCTCTACATCTCGCCCATCGGCCGCGGTGGCGTCGATATCGGCATTCAGAACATCCTCCGTGCCGTCAAACGCGCCGGCGAAGACCATGCCCAACTCCTGCGGATGCCGGAGCGCTACAATTTCGCACCCATGGCGTTGCCCTACGCGCTCCCCCGCGATTGGTACCATGGCCACGGCGTCGTCCAAGCGCGGTCGCGTGTCGCGTTCGCCCTCAAGCGCCCAGGAATCCCGCTGGTCACCACGGTCCATCACCTCACCACCGACCCTCGGCTGACGCCCGTGAGTAGCCTGGCGCAGCGCATATTCTACCGGCTCTTCGAATCGCAGTACGATGGCTGGTCGGTGGGTCGCGCCGACGCGGTCGTCTGTGTGTCGCGCTATACCCAGCAGATGACCGAGCAGACCTACGGCCGCCGTGACACCCACCTCATCTACGACGGCATCGACACCGAGATCTTTTCGCCTGCTCCCGAAGGAAGAATCAACGCCCTCCCACCCAG
>JBJOJU010000074.1:0-2812 GCA_046046485.1 Chloroflexota bacterium
TCTACTCTCTACTCTCTACTCTCTACTCTCTACTCTCTACTCTCTACTCTCTACTCTCTACTCTCTACTCTCTACTCTCTACTCTCTACTCTCTCTTGCTATACTGTTTTCACACAACAACCGAGGTTTCCATGCAAGAATCCCTCCTCGAAACCGAGATCCGCAGCCAGCCAGCAGCCATCCGTGCGGTCATCGCCAACGACGCAGCCATCGCGGCAGTCGCACAGCAGGTCACTGCCTATGACCCGTACTCGGTCATGATCGCCGCCCGTGGGACATCCGACAACGCCGCCCGTTATGCCCAGTATCTCTTTGGTGTCGTCATGCAATGGCCGGTGGGGCTGGCCACTCCGTCATTGGCGACGCTCTACGGGGTTACTCTGCGGTTTCGGCAGACGTTCGTGATGGGGATTTCGCAGTCTGGTCGCTCACCCGATATCTGCGAATATGTCGCAGGCGCACGCCGGCATGGAGCCCTCACCGTCGCCATCACCAATAACCCAGATTCACCCATGGCGACCACCGCGGCCCATCACCTCGATATCAGTGCCGGCGTCGAACACAGTGTCGCAGCCACCAAGACCTACACCAACCAGCTGACGACCGTGGCATTGCTGGCCGCACACCTGAGTAGCGACCGACGCTTGCGCAGCCAGATCGAGACAGTGCCTGCGCTCATCGACACCGTCCTGGCAATACCCACCGCAACCATCGCCGCCGCTGCCCAGGCCATCGGCAGCAGTACCGCCGCGATGAGCATCGGTCGCGGTCTGCAGTATGCCACCGCACTCGAGGCTGCCCTCAAAATCAAAGAACTCAGCGGGTTGCCCGTCGAAGGCTACTCGTCTGCCGACGTCCTGCATGGGCCGGTATCGACGGTCGAACCAGGCTTCCCCGTCTTGTTGACCGGCGACACCGGAGCGACCAGGTCCGACACGCTCCAACTCATCGATCGCGTGCGCCGCTCCGGTGCCCGCGTCATCGTGGCCAGCTCGGCTCCCGAGCACTGCGACGCGGCCGATGTCGCACTGCCCATCCCTGCCTGTGACGAGCGCATCGCGCCGATCGTCGCCATCGTCGCCTGGCAACGCGTCGCCATGGCAGCAGCAGCAGCCCGTGGTCGTAACGCCGATACCCCCGTCGGCATCCAGAAGGTCACCGAAACCCGCTGACACCGGTCTCACACCACGCACACGTCCTGCTCTGCGAGACGTGCGCGTGGTCGTTTTCGCTAGACCGACATTCCGATTCCACGGCGCACCGTCACGGCGGCCAACTTGACCCCGGCCTCGGCCATATCGCCCCACGACCAGTGTCGACCGCTCACCACCGTCGACTGCTGGAGCACTGCAGCCCGCAGGTCAGCCGCGTCGGTCCCCACATACGTCGTCACCCCATACCCGATCGTCGCCAGACAGTGCGAATCACTCCCGCCGATCGCCGGCAGCCCCAGTACTGCCGCAGCGGCGGCTGCCTGCGTGTTGGCTGTCCGCGGTCGCAGGCTGGCATTAAGCGTTTCGATGGCATCGAAGCGCCACTCGGGGTCTGTCCCAGCTGCCCGGCGCAGCAACCCGTTTCGGCCGCACGAACGCACCATCCAGTCATAGGGGTGCGCTGCGACCGCAATCCCACCCTGGGTATGGATCGCGGCGATCGTGGCCCGCGTCGTCAAACCGGGCGGGATCCGTTCGTGCACAAAATAGGCCAATATGTGCCCGTCGAGCGCCGAGATTTCTTCGCCGACGATGACCTGCAGGCGCGTCCCACGCGCCGCGGCGACCGCCCGCAGCGCACCGCTGATCTGGTCGTGGTCGGTGACGGCGATGACATCGAGAGTGGTGTGTTCGACGACGTATGCCACCAGCGCTTCAGGCGTCGCATGCCCGTCGCTGATGGTCGTGTGCAGATGCAGGTCGGCAGTCAACAGCGGCTGTGCCATCGTTTTTTCCTTTCGTCGTGCACATCCTGCCAGACTCACATCAAGCCGCCACCCCACTCCGATGAAGAACACGTTAGAAGTGGGTCAAACGTACCATTCACGGCACGAGACACAGAAAAAGACCCCTCGGCGTCTGCCGAGGGGTCCGTGGAGTCAGACTGCGTCAAATTAGTTGACGGTCAAAACGCCCTTCATGCCACCGCCGAAGTGACCCGGGTAGGTGCAGACGAAGGTGTAGGTGCCGGCTGCCGGAGCGGTGAACTCGATGGTCTCGCTGGCGCCCGGGGCCAACAACGCGGTGTGAGCCAAGATGTTGGTGGCGTCGGCCGGAACGTACCCAGCATCGGCTGCTTCTGCAGCTGCTTCGTCGACCGATGCAGCAACGTCATCACCGCCGTTGACGATGATCAGGTTGTGCTGCTGTGCGCTCGAGTTGTTCTTGAAGGTAATCGAAACCTTCTCGCCGGCCTTAGCCGTCAACGCGACGTTGTCGAATGCCAGGTTTTCGCCATCGGTACCAACGGTCAATGCACCGTTACCGGCGTCGCTGCTGCCAGCCGAACCGCCACAAGCCGTCAAAGCCATAGCCGCGACGACCATCAACGCAACGGCCAACCCACGAACGGAAATCTTCATCGGAACTCTCCTTGCAGTATGTCGCTTGACCGGGACCTCGTCCCGATAGCATGGTGTATATTATCACAATCTTTTCGTCTGTCAACGAAACGGTGCCATTTGGGCGAAACTATCAGACCGTGAACCCCAAAATATCGATGCGCGGCCGCCGTATGGTCACCCAATCACCCGTTTTCAACTGCTCCACACCGATCAAAGCCGCCAACGAGGGAGCAGTCGCGTGCGTCCGTACCCCCA
>JBJOJU010000308.1:0-3018 GCA_046046485.1 Chloroflexota bacterium
GGGCGACCAGATCGTGGTGGCGAAGGTCGTCATCCCCGAGAAACTCAGCGAAGAACAACGCGTCCTCTTCAGCGCGTTGGCACATACATTCGAATCCTCGACCGGCACCAATGCGGGGCACGCAGGTCAAGACGGCGCATCGCAACCGCCCGACGAGGGGATCCTCGACCGCATCAAGAATGCGCTAGGGTTGTAACATGACAGAGTATTTGTACGGTCGGAATGCGGTCCGTGAGGCATTGCGTGCGCAACGCCGCACCCCCAAGCGCTTGCTCGTCGCCGCCGGCGCACAACAGACCGGCACCCTCGGCGACGCGATCGCCCTGGCTAAGCAGCGCGGTATCCCCGTCGAGACGGTCGACAAACGGCTGCTCGAACAGCAGTTGCACGGGCTCAACCACCAAGGCTTGGTGCTCGAATGCAGCGAGTACCCCTACAGCGACCTCGACGAGATGCTCACGCAGGCCAAAGACAGCGGCGAAATGCCTTTTCTGTTGCTGCTCGATCACCTGCAAGACCCGCAGAACCTGGGGACCCTGCTGCGCACCGCCGAAATCGTCGGCGTCCACGGTGTCGTCATCCCCGGGCGCCGCGCCGCCGAAATCACGCCGGCCGTGGTCAATGCCTCGTCGGGCGCTGTCGAACACCTGCACATCGCCGTGGTCACCAACTTGGTGCAGAGCATCGAGAAGCTGCAGAAGAACGGCGTGTGGGTCGTCGGCGTCGAAGACGACGCCAAAGCCCAGATGTACGACCAGACCGACCTCAACATGCCCCTGGCCGTCGTCCTCGGCTCTGAAGGGGCCGGCATGGCCCGACTGACGCGTGAACGTTGTGACTTCCTGGTCAAACTGCCCATGCACGGCCAGATCCACTCGCTCAACGTGGCAGTGGCTGGTTCGGTGATTCTCTACCACGCCCTCCACGATCGATCGAGCCAGGGCCGCAGCGCGTCCTAATCAGGGGGAGCCGTCATGACACTGACCACCCAAGCCCAAGCACTCGTCGCCGAGTGGGTGACCTCCGAGGTCTTGCGCAAACACTGCGGGGCCGTGGCCGCCTCGATGGCGTATCTGGCAGCCAAGCACGGCGCCGATGTCGACGTGTGGGAAGCCACCGGGTGGCTGCACGACATGGACTACGAGCGGCATCCGTCGCTCGTAGACGCCGAAAACGCCCATCCCTTCGTCGGCGTCCGCTACCTGCGCGAACACGGCTGGAGCGAAGACATCTGCCGCGCGATCCTCTCGCACGCCGATTATTCCGGCGTCAGCCGTGACAGCCAGCTCGAAAAGACGCTCTTCGCCGTCGACGAGCTCTCGAGCTTCGTCGTGGCGGTCGCCCTCGTGCGCCCCAGCAAGAACATCGCCGACGTCGACCTGGCAGCCGTCAAAAAGAAGATGAAGGACAAGGGCTTCGCCCGGGCGGTCAATCGCGACGACATCCTCAACGGCGCAGCAGGCCTCGGGATCGATGTCGACGAACTCATCGCCGACGTCATCGCCGCACTGAGCGCGCGTGCACAGCCACTGGGCATCGCCGGCGTATCCTAGATTCTGCCGCTTCCTGCGCACATACCCACTGCCGTGCTGGGCATCCAGCACGGCGATTCGTTGCGCGCGGCAGTTCATGCGGTGCGCACGCAGGGGTAACTGGTCAGCGAGGCGGCGGCTGCAGTCCGCCGTAGCGCCGGTGTCGCTCGGGGTCAGTCGCACTGGGGAGCGCATGCGCCATCGGGGAGCGGGCATCGATGAGCTCGAACAGATTACCGTCGGGGTCGTACCACTGCTCGGCGCCGTCGAGTACGTGCAGTCTTTGTGCGCCTGACGCACGGCACTGTGCTGCGACAGCGGTGAGGTCGCCGACCACGAAGCTCAGCGACCGATACCCGAGCCGATGTGCCGACACCGGGTCGGGGATATACGGCGCCGGAGCACGGTACTCCCAAATCGCATACGTGACCGTGCCACCCTGCACCCAGGTCGGCAGTGCATCGACCGCTGCGCCCGTTTCGTCTGCGGGCGCCACGCGCACGCGCGGCCCAACAGTCGACACGCCGCCGGTCAAATCTGCATAGAATCGACTCAGCCGCGCGGCGTCGGTGGTCACGAACGCCACCTGTGCCAGCCACGGCGTGGTGTCCGGCGGCGCAGCGGGCACTTCGGCAGACGCGGTGACCACCCCGTCGTCGTCGATGACAGTGTCGTACGTGTGACCACCTTCCCGGCTGCCCGCAATGGCACGTGGCCGTGCGTCCGTGCCCGCGATGCCGGCCAGCCATGCGTGGCGGTCGGGTGTGGCAATACAGATCTGCCCGATCCCGATCGCGTACCACTCCGGTGCAGGGGTGGCGGGCGGTGTGGCGACCACCAACAAGATACCAGCGGTCGCGCCGTCGAGCCACGCAAAACGGCTGGTGCGTCGGCGACACACCAGCCCGTATGCGGTATAGCGCGCGATCGCGCGTTCGAGATCGGCGACACAGACAGCGACATGCCGCAGCACGCCCGGTTGTGTCGCCGCAGTGGTCATCAGAAGCCGCGGTTGTCCATACCCAGCGGCAACGGCGCCGGGCGTTCGATTCCGCTGGTCAGCTGCTGATGGCGGCCGTCGCGCGAGGCGTCATGGATGGCGTGCATGATGTCCAGCACATGGTAGGCGAGTTGCCCCGACGCACGGTGCGGGCGGTTCTCCTGGATCGCAACGGCCATGTCGAGCACACCGATACCGCGGCTGTTCTCGGCGAAGCTGTGGCTCAACGGCATCTCGCGCCAGGTGTCGTCGCCGCCGCGGCGAATCTTGATGCTGCCCGAGAAGTTATTCGGGTCCGGCACCAACATCGTCCCCTCACTGCCATAAATCTCCAGCCAGGGCAACGTGCTGTGCCAGACGTCGAAGCTGGTGATAATCGACGCAACGGCGCCGGCGGCAAAGTCGAGAACGCCAACCACGTGCGTTGGGGTGTTGACCGTGATCTTGTCGCCGTAGTTGAGCGAATTGGTGATGGTGCGCTCGGCA
>JBJOJU010000336.1:0-3789 GCA_046046485.1 Chloroflexota bacterium
ATCGTTAGTGCATTTACAAAGCGACGTCGATTTGCTACTATAGACAGGTACTCGTGGGTGAGAATGGAGTTGCATGGACACACAGGCATTGGCACGACGCATCGTCGAACTCGCAGAAGACAAACAGGCAGTAGACATTGTTTTGTTGGATCTGCGGTCCTTGCGGACGTTTGCCGATTATTTCATTATTTGCACTGGTGAATCCGATCGCCAGTTGAAGGCTATTCTGGATGCGGTCGACGAGGGAGTTGCCCAAGAATTCGGGCTCGAAACCAAGTCCGAAGGACAGACCGAGTCAGGGTGGGTGCTGCTCGATTATTCCGATGTGGTCGTGCATATTTTCTCGAAAGAGATGCGCGAATTCTATAAACTCGAAAAGCTGTGGAGCGAGGCCGTTCCACTGGTTGTGGTGCAGTGAGGTAAGCGCATGCAGACAGGTCGTTCACGAATCATGGACTTCAGCCTCGGCGCTGCGATCGGGGCCGCGTTGGGATTAGTGCTCGGGTCGTTGTTGACGTATTGGATCGGCGACGAGACGATACGTGCGTTGCGCAGTGGACTGCAGCGTGAAGAAACCCAACCCAACTTCGAAAAACTGCTCCAGTAAGCGGGTTCCCTGCGTCCCCCAGCACACGCTGCTGGGGGATTTTTTGTGCAGTGTTTTATGTGCGCTGTTTTTCGTTGCCCACCCATTCGCGTGCACCGTCGGCCCAGTGCTCTTTTTTCCATATTGGGGCGATTTCTTTGATGCGGTCCATGATCCAGCCAGTGGCGGTGAGGGCAGGGCTGCGGTGTGCCGCTGCGACGACCACATAGACGGCGACTTCCGAGAGCTCGAGGAGCCCGATGCGGTGGTGAATCGCGACCGAGCCGATGGCGTGGTGTTGTTGGGCTTCGGCGGCGATCTGGGCAAGCACGGGCACGGCCATTTCGACATAGGCTTCGTATTCGAGCCGGGCAGTGGCGCGATCGCCGAAGTGATCGCGCACGGTACCGGCGAAGGTCACGATGGCGCCCATGTCGGGGCGGGTGACGGCCGCCACGAGGGGTGCGGCGTCGAGCGGGGCAGTGGTCACGTGGAAAAGTGGCACCGATGTACCGCCGCTGACCGGTGGGATGTAGGCGACGGTATCACCGGCGTTGACGGGGGTGTCGACGTCGCCGAATTTTTCGTTGCAGGCCATCAGGATGCGGCCTGAGTAGGGTGCGAGGCCGGGGTAGGCGGCGACGAGCAGTTGCCAGATGCTGCCCAGGGTGGCATCGGTGGCGACGTCGAGGGGTTCGCTGCTGCGACCGGTGATTTCGCGGTGGGCGGCGAAGTAGCGGACGGTGATCTGCATCGATTACCTCATCGGGACGCCACGGTGGCGTAGATACTCTTTGGCGGCGGCGATGGTGTGATCGCCGAAGTGGAAGATACTCGCCGCGAGGACGGCATCGGCGCCACCGTCGACGAACCCGGCAAAGAGGTGTTCGAGGGTGCCGGCACCGCCCGAGGCGATGACGGGGATCGACACGCGTTGACTGATGGCCTGGAGCAAAGCGAGATCGTAGCCGGCGTAGGTGCCGTCGGCGTCCATGCTGTTGATGACGAGCTCACCGGCCCCGAGTTCTGCCCCACGGACGGCCCACGCGACGGCGTCGAGGCCGGTCGAACGGGCATTGGCGCCGGTGTGGGTAAAGACTTCCCACTGAGGCGGCGCGCCGGCTGGGCTGGTGCGGCGGGCGTCGATCGACAACACGATGCACTGCGACCCGAAGCGTTTCGCGCCGTCGGTGATGAGCTGGGGGTTGAGCACTGCGGCGGTGTTGATCGAGATCTTGTCGGCGCCGGCGCGGAGCATGCGATACATGTCGTCGACGGTACGGATGCCCCCGCCGACGGTGAGCGGGATAAAGACCTGGGCGGCGGTGCGTTCGACGACGTCGACCATGATGTTGCGGTCGTCGGAGCTCGCTGTGATGTCGTAGAAGACGAGCTCGTCGGCGCCGCTGTCGTTGTAGTACTTGGCCAGCACGACCGGGTCACCGGCGTCACGATGCGCGAGGAACGAAACGCCTTTCACGACGCGACCGGCTTTCACATCGAGACACGGAATGATACGGCGTTTGAGCATGATCAGCGGGTCTTTCCATCGGGGTCGGTGACCGTGAAGCGCTCGGTCTTGATGCGTTCGAGCATCGACGTCAGGCTCTTGGTCAGGTTGGCGAGCAGTTCCATTTCGCGCGTGTCGATGTCGGCGAAGTGGGTGGCGTGGTCGTGCTGCATGTTCTCGAGGCGGTTGCTGGTGCGAGTGATGCGTTGCTCGAGGTCACGCACGTAGCTGTCGACTCGTTCGATCCAGGTGGTGATTTGGCGCAGCTGGCGGTCTTCCATTTCCTGGAGCGAGGTGATTTTTTCGTCTTGCTGCAGGCGGATTTCTTCGATGCGCTGTTGATTCGAGAGGAAGCGATCGGTCGATGTGCGTTCGATCTGCTTGGTTTCTTGCATCAACTCAGCGATGCGATTGGAAATGACCACCAGTTGCTCGGGGATTTCGTTGACCACTTTGTCGATCTGGGAGCGGAAGTCGTCGACGCGCAGCAGGCGTGACTGTTGTTCGCTGATGAGCAGTTTGCTGTCGGCGACGAGTTGCTGGTTTTCGGCGGATTGGCGGCGCAGTTGCTGTTTCTCGATCTGGACTTCTTCGAGGATTTTGCGCAGCTCGACACGGCGGGTGTCTTCGGCGGTCTGGAAGGTATCCATGCGGGAAAGCACACTGCGGTAGCGCTCGTCGGATTCGCGGACGAGGGCAAACAGCGCGCCGATTTTCTGTTCGGTTTCGTTGAGACGGTTGATCAAGCTGGCGACGGTCACCCGGTCGGTCTTGCGTGCCTCGGCGAGTTCTTGGATCTGGGCTTGCATGTCGCGGATCGGCCGCACGCCTTCGTCGATTTTGACGAGGGTGCTGGCGAATTCCTTGCGCAGCGTGGTGATTTCGCGCCGGAAGCCTTCGACGGTCTGGTTCAGCTCCTGGGCGTTGCGGGCGAACTGGTTGGTCAGTTCGGCGACTTCGCCTTCGGTTTTGCGGATGTGCTCGACCGCGAGTTGGTATTTCTGGGTCTGGTCACGCAGGAGCCGCCGTAGTTCGTCGATTTGGTTCTGCAGGTGGGTCATTTGGGTCTGGCCGGCGTTGCGGCTGCGTTCTTCGGCGATTTTTTCGCTGATATTGAGATTCGAATCGCTCATAGAGCCTCCGATGCGAGCGCGTGCAGCGCGGCGGGTAGAGAGATATCACCGGTGTAGAGGGCACGACCGACGACGGCACCGTGGATGCCCCGGCGGGCCAAGAGCAGGAGTTGCTCGGTCTTGCTGACCCCGCCCGACGCGATGATGGCGGGTCCCCCCGGGGTGATGAGGGCAGCGGTGGCGTCGTAGTTGGGCTCCGAGAGGGTGCCGTCGCGGCTGATGTCGGTATAAATGATGCGCCGCACGCCCAATGCGGCCATCTGGGCGACCAGGTCGGTGGCAGAGACTGCGCTGCCCGCGAGCCACCCGGCGGTCTGGACGAGGCCATCGCGGGCATCGACACCGACGATGATGGCGTCGCCGTGGGCGGCCACCAAGTCGCGCACGAAGTCGGGGTCGCTGACGGCTTTGGTGCCGATGATCGTCCGGCTTACCCCGACGCCCCGCACCGCAGCGACATCGGCGTGGCTACGGATCCCACCGCCTAACTGGACGGGGATGTCGACCGACTGGCAGATGGCCTCGATGGCTGCCAGGTTGACGGGGTGACCGGCCTTGGC
>JBJOJU010000337.1:0-2937 GCA_046046485.1 Chloroflexota bacterium
GGGCACCGGTGCGTGCGCGCAGCCAGCCGGGGATTGCACCCCAGACGGCACCGCCCAGTGCACCCGCCAGAAACGCGACCACCGCGTGGATGCCCACCGGTAGGTCGACGAACGCCCCCACGATGGCCGCGCACATCGAACCGACGGCGATCTGGCCTTCGACACCGACGTTGAACAGCCCACCACGGAAGCCGACCAGCACCGCCAGCCCGCCGAAGATATAGGGAGTGGCCTCGACCATGGTGTAGGCGATCGACCGTGGGGTGCCGATGGCGCCCATGAACAGGCCGCCGTACGCGGCGAACACGTCGGCGCCCGTGGCGATGATGATCAACGCACCGATGAGCAGTGCAGTGAATATCGCCAAGCCGGGGACCAAGAGCGGCGCTGCCAGGCTGCGCAGACGCTCCATGACGGTCGGTGGTGTAGTGGTGCTCATGCGGGTACCTCTCGGGGAGTCGTCACACCGGCCATCAGCAACCCGATGGCATTGCGTTCGGCGGTGGCAGCGGGGAGATCGGCGATGACACGGCCGTGGAACATCACCAGGATTCGGTCGGCGAGCGACAGGATTTCGTCGAGTTCGGCCGACACCAGCAGCACCGCGCTGCCTGCATCGCGCTGGGCGACGATCTGCTTGTGGATGAATTCGATCGAGCCGACGTCGAGCCCGCGCGTGGGCTGGGCAGCGACCAACAACTTGAGCGGCCGGGCAAGCTCCCGTGCGACGACGACTTTCTGCTGATTGCCGCCGGACAACGTCGACGCCGCTGCATCGACGCTGGGTGTGCGAACGTCGAAGCGTGCGACCAGTTGGCTGGCTTGGGCAGCGATCGCGGCGCTGTCGATGACCCCGTTGGCCGAAAACGGCGGCAGGTCGTAGGTCGACAACACCATGTTGTCGGCGATCGAGTAGCTCAACACCAACCCGTGGTGGTGCCGGTCTTCGGGGATATGCCCCATGCCGGCTGCAATCGCCACATTGGTGCCGCGACCGGTTAATTCTTGGTCGTGCAGGGTGATCGTTCCGACGTGGGGTCGCTGCAGGCCGGTGATGGCTTCGACGAGCTCGGTCTGACCATTGCCCTGGACCCCGGCGATGCCCACGATTTCGCCTGCGTGCACCACAAACGAGACGTCGTTGACGGCGATGGCGCCGCGGTCGTCGTGTGCGGTCAAATGGTCGACGACCAACATCGGGACACCGGGCTGCGCTGGGTTCTTTTCGATATGCAGAACGACATCGCGCCCGACCATCATCTCGGCCAGCGATGCCTCGGTGGCGGCAGCCGGGGTCGTCGAGCCGACCATTTTGCCGCGACGCAGCACGCTGATGCGGTCGGCGAGGGCGAGCACTTCACGCAGTTTGTGGCTGATGAAAATAATCGATTTGCCCTGTGCCTTCAGTCGACGGATGACCACAAACAAGTCGTCGGCTTCTTGGGGGGTCAACACCGCCGTCGGTTCGTCGAGGATCAAGATTTCGGCGCCGCGATAGAGAGCCTTGACGATCTCGACCCGCTGTTGGACGCCTACCGGTAGGTCTTGGACGAGTTCGTCGACCGGAATCTCGAGGCCGAAGCTCTTGGCGAGGGCGGCGATATCAGCAGCCGCTTTCTTGAGATCGAGTGCGCCGTTGCGGACCACTTCGTTGCCCAGGATAATATTTTCGGTGACGGTGAGCGTCGGGACGAGCATGAAGTGCTGGTGCACCATACCCAACCCGCGCGAGATGGCGTCGTTGGCGCCGCGGAGTTGCACCGCAGTGCCATTGAGGAGGATCTCGCCGCCGTCGGGCCGATAGAGCCCATACAGCATGTTCATCAGCGTCGATTTGCCCGCGCCGTTTTCGCCCAAGAACGCATGGATTTCACCGGCTTCGAGGGTGAAGTCGATGGCGTCGTTGGCGATGATTTCGGGGAATCGCTTGGTGAGTTTGCGTACTTCCAGCACTGGGGTCATAGACAACTCCGTCTGTCACGATGGGGCTAGCATAGCACACCGCTTGCGCGCATGCAGGCACGAGGCTGAGCGGGCAGTGCGACAAAGAAAACACCGGCTGCGGATGACCCGCAGCCGGTGCCTGAGACCAGAGACTAGAGCTGCACACCGGTCTTGATGCTGCCGTCGGCCAAGCCCTTGAGGATTTCTTCCATCTTGGTCTTGACTTCGGCCGGGATCGCGGCGTCTGCCTTGTTGTACGGTGCCAACCCGATACCACCGTTGGTGGCGTCGTAGACGGCCACGCCGGCGCTGAACTTGCCATCGACAACGTCTTTGATGGTCAAGAAGACGGCCTGGTCGACACGCTTCATGGCACTCGAGATGATCTTGTCAGCGCCCGGTGCGCCACCGTTTTGGAAGGTGGTGACGAACTCGTCCTGGTCGACGCCGATGACGTAGGCGCCGGCTTCGGCTGCTGCAGCGATACCACCCGAACCGGTCTGACCACCGGCACCGAAGATCACGTCAGCGCCTTCGGCCATGAAGCTCTTGGCGGCTTCGGCACCACGGGCGCGGTCGGTGAACGAGTCGATGTAGACCGACTTGACGGCGATGTCGGCTTTGATCGACTTGGCGCCGTTTTCGTAGCCCTTGAGGAACTTCTGCACCGGCGGGATTTCCATACCGCCGACGGCTGCAATCGTGCCGCTCTTGGACATCGAAGCGGCCAATGCGCCGGCCATGTAGCCAGCCTGGTCTTCGGCGAAGACCAACCCACGCACGTTGGCGATGGTCGGGTCGTAGGCGAAGTCGACGATGGCGAACTTGGTCTCGGGGTACTTGGCCGAGGCTTCCTTGACGGCATCACCCATCATGAAACCGACGGCGACGATGACTTCGCACTTCTGGTCGACCAAGGCCTGGATGTTCTTGCCGTAGTCGGTCTGTGCCTGCGTCTCGATGTACTTGGTGCCGATGCCCAGGTCCTTCTCA
>JBJOJU010000351.1:0-8432 GCA_046046485.1 Chloroflexota bacterium
TGGGTCGATCACGACGAGGTCTTGCGCGTGCTGGGGCATGCAGCTGCGTTGTGGTTCCCCTCGTCGTGGGACGAGCCACTCTCCCGCGTGTTGCTCGAAGCACTCGCCTGCGCGACCCCCATCATCGCCATGCCCACTGGTGGCACCTCCGACATCATCGTCGACGGCGAGAGCGGGCTGCTCGCGCCTGACATCGATGCCTTCGTCGCTGCTGCACGTCGACTCGCCGCCGACCCCGCACTGGTAGCCACGCTCCGGCAACACGCCCGGGCCCGAGCTGTGTCGACCTTCGCCGTCGACGCAGTCATCGCACGCTACCTGGCGGCTTACGCCGCATTGGAACACCAGCCATGACCGACACCCTGCGCGTCGCGATGCTCGCCCGGGTCGTCTACCCACTCCACGGCTACGGCGGCATCGAAAAACACGTCTTTCACCTGACCACGCACCTTGCGCGCTTGGGCGTCGCCGTCACCCTGTTTGTCCAAGACGCACCCGACAGCCCCGAATTGCGCGCGCTGCGCACGCAGATGGACGTCGTCATGCACCCCTACGACCGGACCAGCCCGTGGCTGCGCCCGAATTCAATCCTCGGTCGGCAGCTCAATTATCCCTGGTACACCATCCATCAGGGTGCGACTGTCGCTGCCCAGGTGCGGGCCGGTGCGTTCGATATCGTCCACACCCAGGGGCTGTGCGCCTATGGCTACGCAGCGGCCCGGCGGCGTGATCCTACGCTGCGCAAGGTGCCGTTTTTTGCCAACCCACACGGGCTCGAAGAATACCGCACACCCGATTGGCGCAAGCGGCTGGCCTACACGCCGTTCCGTGCCTTGTACAGCGCCGGGCATCGGGCGGCGGACTATGCCATCGCGACCGACGCCTGTACCGCACCCGATCTGCCCCACTACCTGGGGGTCGACCCGGCGCGGGTCGTGGTGATCCCCAGTGCCATCGACAGCAGCGAAAACCACGCACCGCTCGACCCCGCCCGCACCGCCGCGCTGCGGGCGCAGTATGCCCCCGACGACACGACACTCTTCCTGAGTGTCAGCCGTTTGGAGCACAACAAAGGCTATCATCTGAGCGCCGCTGCGTTCGCCCGTGCCCACCACGACGGGCTTTTGCCGGCGCACTGGCGGTGGGTGCTGGTGGGCAGTGGCAAAGAACGCCCAACCCTCGAGGCACTGGTGGCGTCGCTGGGAATTGCCGCACACGTCACGTTTGCCGGCCGCGTCGACGACGCAGACCTCCAGAATCTCTATGCGGCCAGCGACGTGTTTGTGCACCCCACTCTCTACGAAGGTTCGTCGTTGGTCACGCTCGAAGCGATGGTACACGGGCTCCCCGTGTTGGCGACCGCCGCGGGTGGAATACCCGACAAAGTGTTTACAGGGGTCAATGGTATACTCGTAGCACCGGGCAGCGTCGACGCACTCACGAGTGGGTTGCGTGACATACTGAATGCCCGGGCGCAGTGGGCATCCTGGGGTGCAGCCGGCGCGGCAATCGTCCGAACGACATTCGACTGGCCGGTGGTCGCCCGGCAGAATCTGGAGTGGTACCGCAGGGCGCTCGCCAGCGCCGCGGTCCCATCACACGACTGAGTAGGCGTATGCAGATTCGTCCCTTTCAACTCTCGCTCGGGGTCGACGACGAGCAACAGTACGTCTTGTACATCTACACCGATGTGCACAACCTCGTGCTGCCCATCGATGTCCCCGAGCGCATCTTTTCCATCGGGGCGCGGCTCCTCGAAGCAGACGGGCCGGTGTTCTACGACGACCCGCACGAGCTCGGACGCGAACTCGGGGCGATTCTCTACCCGGCCGCAGTCCAACAGCAGCTCGCCGCTGCCGCCGAGCGTGCGCTGCGCACCAAAGACCGCCTCCAGATCCACATCCAAATCGCCGTGCCTGAGTTGGCGGCCCTGCCGTGGGAGTGGGCAATCATCCCCACCCCACAACCCTGGGCACCCGCGCGCAGCGACGACTACCCGGTGGTGCGTCTCTCGGCGGCGGCACTGGGCACGCCCCCGGCGATCGCCGTCGACGGCCCCCTGCGGATCTTGGTCTGTGTCAACGACGCCGACGTCGACACGGTGCAGACCATCCACGCGTTGCTCGCCGACGAGATCCGCCAGCAGCGCATCGCCGTCGATATCTGCTCGGTGAGCAGTGCGATCGACATCGAACTCGCGCTGCAGCAACAGCAGTACCATGTCGTCCACTGCATGACGGCGGTTGCCCTCGACAGCGAGCGCGCCTTGGTGCTGCGCTACGACCACGACATCGACAGCGACGAATTCCGCGCGCTCTTGGCCCCGTACCCGTGCATCGGGATGCTGGCCATCACTCCCGTTGGGCAACCGACGGCCGAGATCCTCGCCTACCCGCAGATTTTCGCAGCGCTGATGCTGGGCAGCACCTTGCCCGTCGCGCTCTCGTGCAGTGGGGTCCTGACGGCGTCAGCTGCCACCCGCTTCGCAGCGACGTTCTACAACGCCGTCAGCAGTGGAACAGCCATCGACAGCGCACTCAGCCACGCCCGGCGCAGCCTGAGCCACTTCGACGTCGACACCATCTGGGGCTACCCGCAGCTGCGCATGATACCGGGTAGCGCGCAGGTGTTTGCGTTCCCGCCGGCGCCTGACCGCCGCGATTGGCTCCGGGCCGTGGGCACGCTCCTCCTGGTCATCGTGGCACTCATCACCGTCGTTGTCGCAGGGCGGTGGCTCCGCGGCGACATGCTCCCGCCGTTCCTCCGGACACTGCTGCCATGAACCCCCCACCACACCCGTTTCGCATCCTGCCATCGGTCGACGCCCTGGTGGCCGCCGCCCACCCCCACACCGCTGCCCCGCGCAGCCTGATCACCACCATCGCCCGCGAGGTTTTGGCGGCGTGCCGGGCACAGGCCGAACCGCTCCCGCTGGCCGGGTGCGTCGACCGCGTGGTCGCACAGCTCGACACGTTGCTGCAGCCGACGCTGCGGCCGGTGCTCAATGGCACCGGGGTACTGTTGCAGACCAATCTGGGCCGCGCACCACTCAGTGCAGCTGCCCGCGCCGCCATGGCCGCGGCCAGCGGCGCTGCCAGCGTCGAATACGACCTCGCGCGCGGGGCTCGGGGCGACCGGCACAGCCATCTCAGCCCGCTATTGACGACCCTCACAGGCGCAGAAGCCGCCCTGGCCGTCAACAACACGGCAGCCGCGGTGCTGCTCATCCTCAGTGCCTTCGCCGCGGGGTGTGAGGTCATCGTGTCGCGTGGCGAAGCCGTCGAAATCGGCGGCGGCTTTCGTATCCCCGATGTCCTGCGGCAGAGCGGCGCGACCCTCGTCGAAGTGGGCACCACCAACCGTACCTACGTGCGCGACTATGCCGCCGCCATCACCGACAAGACCGCACTCGTGCTGTGCGTGCACCCCAGCAACTTCCGCCAGACCGGGTTTGTCCATCGCCCCGAACGCCACGAACTCGCTGCCCTCGCCCACGAGCGGGGCCTCTTGCTGGTCGACGACATCGGCAGCGGTTCGCTGCGCGACGTCACCCCCTATGGGCTCGCCGCCGAACCACTGGTCCAAGACCACATCGCCGCCGGAGCCGACATCGTCTGTTTCAGCGGCGATAAACTCCTGGGTGGCCCGCAGGCCGGCCTCATCGTCGGCCGCCGTACCCTCGTCGAACGCCTGGCGACGCATCCGCTGCTGCGGGCACTGCGCCTCGACAAAACCGCCCTCGCCGGCCTGCACGCGACACTGCTGAGTTATGTCATGCAGACCGCCGAGCGCGACATCCCGATCTGGCAGATGCTGGCGGCCCCGCTCGACACGCTGGCGCACCGGGCACAGGCGCTCTGCAGCGCCCTCGGCGCACCCTGGCAGGTCCGCCCGTGTCAGAGTGCCGTCGGCGGCGGTGCGCTGCCCGGCGCGGTGCTGCCGTCGTGGGCGCTCGTTTTGCCCGCACCGCAGGCCGACCGTGTCGCGGCCCGGGCCCGCGCACACGACACTGTCCTGGTCGGTCGGGTCGCCGACGACGCGTTTTGGGTCGATCTGCGCACGATAGCACCCGAAGACGACACTGCCCTCCAGCGCATCTGTAGCACGCTCACGACCGATTTCTCTTGAAAACTCTCCGACGAATTTTCGCTGGGTACAAGGCGTTTTTTACGCATCCACGTGCTATACTTTGTGAGAATCGCGCAGAGAGACGAGCCCTATGACGATTTTCTCGCGACCGTTCGGCTGGTACTGGTATGCGCTCTTGCTCACCGTCTGGCTGTGCAACGTCGCGGTCGTCCAAGCCGACGGTGGTGGGTGGCGCACCGAATCCCAGAGTGCCCGCATCAGCAACTACAGCGACGACCTCGGTCGACTCGAGTGGACCGATTATTTCGGGCCCACGCTCGGTTTTCGCCAACTCCAGAGAAACGGCTTTTTGCCACTCCCCGACACCGTCGAGGCGCGCACCGTCGTCGTCCGGGTCATCAGCCGTGCCGATGACCCTCCCACGTCGCTGCACCTCGAATCAGACCGGCATCAGATTGCCCTCCCGCTGCCCCCCAATCTCCATCGGCTGCACCTGTTGCTCCCCGCCGACACGCGCTATCGCATCGGCTGTGATACCTCCGCTGTCGCCACGCCCTACCTCCAACGCATCTGTGTGGCATTCGTCGATGCCCGAGCGACCGCCCTGCGCCAGACCTCCCAATCGACTGCCTACGGCTACATCCTCCCGGTCGTCGCCGTGATGCTCTTGGTCGTCGTGGCACTCCATGCGGGTCGGGCGTCCAGCACGCTGGCGTGGGTCGTCGTGTCGGTGGCTGGTGCTGTCGTGTTGATGTTGATGGAAAAATATGGGCTGCAGCTCATCAGTTGGCGCTATGGAATGCTTCAACTGTTCGGCGCCGCCGCCATCGTCATCTGGGGCAGTGAGCGGTTGTCGTGGCGCGTCCGGCAACCGTTGATCCTCATCGTCGTCGCACTCACGTTGAAGTACAGCGGGTTTCTCGCCCCCGGTTCCCCCGGCGCAGACCTGCCGGTCCACGCCCAACAGCTCGAAAACGTGATGACCGGCAATCTGTTCCTGCAAAACTCGGGGACCCTTAACCCGGTCGCCGGCAACACGGCAATCACCCAGACCTACCCCTACCCGCCGGCGATCTACCTGGTCTTGGCGCCACTGGCGATCCTCTTCCAACCACCCTTCCCCCTGACCTCGATCGTCGGGGCGGCGACGATTTTCTTGGATAGTCTGTTCGTCATCGGCCTCCTCTGGGTCGTCGCCGAGTCACGGCTGTCGCGGCGGACCGCCGTGCTCGCCGCGATCGCCTATCTGCTCTTCCCCCAGTCGTACGTCCTGCAGAATTATCCCAACACCGCCCAGGCGCTCGCCCAGGTCGCCGGTTGGGTTTTTCTAGTACTGGCGCTCGCGCAGCCTGATCCCCGTACCGTCGGGCAGAGACTCCGGCTCATCATCATGGCGTTTCTCAGCATCGCCGGGCATTTCGGGGTGTTCATCACGATGACGCTGGTGCAGTGCTACACCTACCTCTTCGGTGGGCTGCGCAAGACCGCCGTCTACTGGGTGTACACCGGCATCGCGGTCAGCCTGGTCTACTACAGCCAATATCTCTCGCTCATCCTCGATCAGCTCCAGCGGCTCGACAGCGAAAAAGACGCCACCCCGCTGCAAGCGGCGCTGACGCTCTGGTATACCGGCATCGACGATCACTACGTCGGCGGCGCGTTCGTCGTGGCGCTGCTCGCCATCGGGTTGACCGCGGTCGCCCGCCGCCCACTGTTGCGGCAGATCTGGTGGTCGACGGTGGCCGCCAGCGCGACGCTGGCCGTGCTGCGGGTCGGGTTTTCGATCAACCCGACCCGGTTTGTCATCCTGCTGACACCGTTTTTCGCCCTGGGCATCGCGATGATGTCCCAGCGATACCTGCAGAGCCGTGCGGGCCGCTGGATGGTCTATTTTTTCTATATCAGTCTGATCACCGTCGGCTTGATGACCTGGTATACCCTCAAAATCGACCACGACATGATCCGCTGGTCGTTGCCCCAATAGCAGCGCGCTGTACTACTGCCAGTGCATCGGCTCGTTGCCGTAGATGTACGCCCGCACTTTGAGAATCAGATCCATCAGGTTCGCCGAAATGGGTACGACCTGTGCGTCGTTGTTGAGGATGTGTGCGTACTCGATTTGGCGCAGCACAATCGCCTCGAGCGCATCACCCCGCGGGATCCCCTGCTGTTGCCGCAGCGTGCTGCATGCCATGCTCAGCTGTATGGCAAACTTCGCGTCGCCCTCGGTCAATGCCAGAGCTGCACAGATATCGATGACGTACAGCAGATCATTCTGCCCGCCGCTGCGCTCCAAGACGCGGAACGCTTTCGTCAGATAATAGCGAGCATCCTGCGAGCGATTCCACAGCGCACAAATCGCCGCGATGCGCAGGTGGACCGCCGCCGTGTTCGACGGCGCATTGAGCTTCTGGAAGATCTGCTCCGATTTGATCAACTCTTGGCGCGCCAGTTCATAATCACCCAACGCCATGTAGACCAGCCCACGATTCGAATGCGCATCGCCGCGCCCGTAGGTCACCTGACTCGTCCCGTAGAGCTTGAGCGCTTCGTCGTTGGCCTTGAGGCTCTGCTGGAGCTGCGCGGCCGTCAGCTGCACATAGCTCAGGGTGTCGTAGCAGCGGGCCACCCAGTAGCGCATCCCCAGCCGGTCGAACTGCGACAATGCAAAGACCAACAACCGCTCCGACTCGGCGAACCCGATCGACGGCAAGCCGTGCAACGCACATTCGAGTGCCGCCATCGCCCAGATATCAGACTGGCCGCGCTGTTCGGCGATCCGCAACGCAGTCTGCAGCATCAAGACGGTGCGGTCGACGATACCGCGGTGCCCATAGAAACTCCCCAGCGCGTACATCAACGGCGCATACAACACATGCCCTTCGCCGATGTCACGGGCGCAGCTGTCGGCGATCGTGCACCATTCGGCGCACAACCCATACCGGATCCAGATCTGCCGCCAATTGATGGCGATCTTGGCGACCGACTCGGTCAACCGGTACTGCTGGAGCAGGGTGACCAATTCGAGCACGCCCAGTACCTCTTGCGTCTGCAACCCGCCAGCAAAGAACGTCGGTACGTCTTCGCGCATCATCTCGTCGGTGTGGATCGCCTGGGCACAGTCGAGCAATATCGCCACGACCTCGGTCGCCGGCATCCCATTGCGCAACGCAGAGCGCAGTGCGTCGTGGATCACATACCCATCGTGGCGTCGCAACGTGACGATCTGGCGGCGTTCGAGCTGCTGGATAATCTGCCGCAGGTCGTCTTCGCTTCGGCTCTCGAACACCTGATTGAGCTGCAACAGAAACGCCATACTCAACGGCTGATGGACCAACGACAACACCCGCACCACCGTCATCGCCTCGCGTGGGATACCGGTGATCATGTTGCCATAGAGACTCTGTGAGTCGGCGTCACTCCCCTGCGCCGCGGCATTCGCCGACGCGACGATGTTCATCGGGTAGCCATGACTCTCGTCGAGCAGGCGTTGCACTTCCTGCGGGTCGATGTCTTGGCCGTGGGCATTGCGATAGATTTTCCAAAAGAGTCGCTGGCGCTGCGGGTAGTCGAGCGGTTCCAGCTGGATTTCCATCGACTCACGGAGCAGCTTTTCGGTGCCCACCACCTGCGTGGTGACGATGAACATCGTCGCTGGCAGTGTGGTGAATATATCGTGCAGCAGTGACTCCGGGGTCAGCGACCCGCCACCGCTGACGTTGTCCAATATCACGACCGCATTGCGCAGCGCCGATGCATTGCGCATCCGCAACGCCCACGGTTCGGTCCCGATGAGTTTCATGCCGACGATCACCCCGATTGCTCGGTAGGCCTGCTCGAGCGTCGTGATCTCGGGGCTGAGCACCACGATGGGGATGCGCCGACCGTAGATCGGTTCGATGCGCCGGGCAGCAGCGACGGCGACCGCCGTTTTCCCCACCCCAGAGGGCCCACTGATGATGATGTGCCGCTTGCCACTCCCGGTCCGATCGTTCATCGCACGGACAATATACTGTTCGATGCGGTCGAGCAAGTCATTGCGTTCGACGATTTCGTCGTCGGTCTCGATCTGCGGGTGCAGGTTGTACTGCAAGAGCGCGTTCCGCCACAATTCCGACGGATAGAAACGGGCGAACCGCTGCACGTTGCCGAATGGCACCCGCGTGAGTTCGCACAATTCGATGAGTTCGGTCGGCGTCAGATAGGTGTGGTTCAGCTCGAGGATGACCTCGAACGTGGTCACGAGTTCGTGCACCGATGCGTTGACGGTCCGATTCGGGCGCGACAGAAAAATATCCGAAAATCGATTCCCGGGCATCTCGCAGCCACGGGCGCGTATCATA
>JBJOJU010000354.1:0-5111 GCA_046046485.1 Chloroflexota bacterium
TACCGCCCCGAGTCCGAGTACATCGGGCCTAACGACGTTCCCTATGTTCCCATCGAACAGCGTGGCGTGTAGAGGGTGACATGGGTCAGTCAGTGTTTCGTCGTGCACGGATGTGGTTGACCCGCGTTTCCCTCCAGACCAGCCATCTGGTCGCCTATCGACGAGCCGTATTGGTGTGCGGCTCGTTTCTCGTGCTCGCCCTCATATCGGCACTTCTCTTTGTGGCACCACTCGGGCTCACACAGCGCCGTGTCGCATTCGGTGACGCCTGGTTTTTGACCGTGTCGGCATTGACCGCCAGTGGTCTCCAATCGGTCGACATCCAAACGGTGCTTACCCCACTCGGGTACGGCGTCCTCACCTTGCTGCTCCACATCGGCGGTGTGGGGATGATGAGTATTGTCCTCACCCTGATGCAGCAATTCGGGATCCGAGTCTTTCGCAGCCAGCCGATTTCCGGCTGGCGTTTGCTCGCTGGCGCCGTCGTCATCGAACTCTGGGTCACCGCTCTGTTGTTTCTCAGCCTCCCTGCAGGGACCATGGGTTGGGAGCGGGCGGGCACCGCCTTCTGGTACGCCAGTAATGCCTTCGCCAACGCAGGCTTCGCATCCCCGCTCCCGCAGAGCGCGCAGACCGCCGGGGCACTAATCACGCTGACGACGTTGCTCGGCTCTCTCGGCTTCCCCATCCTGGTCGATGTGGTCACACGCAAGCGACGGTTGCCGCAGACCATTCTCAATCTGGGAGTGATGGCGCTGCTGGTCGGGATCGGGGCAATCGCAGTGGGGATAAGCCCGTCGTGGCAGGCTCAGCACACCGGCGCAGCCGCGCTCGATCTCAGCCTGGCTGCGGTCGGTGATGCCATCCAATGGCGCACCGCCGGAGTCACCAGCGAGCAGCACATTCTGTCGTTGCCCGCCGGTACCCGAGCGACGTTATTGCTCTTGCTGTTTCTGGGGTGTGCACCCGGGGCAATGGGGGGCGGAGTGACACCGACGACGTTTGTCGTCTTCGTCGCAGGGGTGATTCGCATGTTGAAAGGCGATCCCACTGTCACCGTGATGGGGCAACGATTGCCGCCGACGGTCATCCAGCGTGCCAGCCTCATCATCGCCGCCGGCGTCGGTCTCGTGGTGACGACCACGGGCATCTTGGCACTCGTCGACGCGGTCCCGATCGACCAGGCGTTTCTGCTCGCGACCGCCGCGTTTGCGACCAGCAACGTCGACGTCACGCCGTTGCAGAGCCTCACGCCGCTGAGCACCGCTGCACTCAGCATCGCGATGCTATGGGGGCGCATCGGCGTCTTTGCCATCGTCCTCACCCTCTATGGGCGGACATCATCGAAACACCTCCACACACAACCCTATTGGCTCGCCTGATCAGTCGATCGGGGTCACCCACGACGGCTGGGCGGGGAACAGCACATCGAACAACGGGCGTGCCGCAGGATCGATGCGCACATCCATGTGCATCGCCGTCAACGCAGCCGTCGAACGGAACCCCAACACGTGTTGGACAAACTGCCCCGCCGGGTATGACGCCTGCGGCGCATCACACCGCTCGAGATCGATCGCGCTCACCTTCCCGTCGCGGTAATCGAGCGATACACCGCCGCGGTACAACGAAATGACCAGCGGTCGTGCGAAATGAGTCACCGCGTGCGCCTGCAATCGGGCACTGAGCACGGGAGCGAGCGCAGTGAGCAGTGCAGCCGGTGATGGCACGCGAATGCTCCACGCATACGGTTCTTCACGGCGCTGGAGGACCTGCGCGAGCGCTGTGTGCAGCGGGTGGGCGACGCCCAAGTTGGCCCGTAGCGCCCCGAACGGCGGGGTCCCAGGTGCTGCGGACGCAACCTGATCAGCAATTGCACTCAGCTGACGCAGCACCGACGGCGCCAATACCTGCATGTCGACGGATACACACGTATTGCAATAATAAAACTCAAGTTGCTCGCTGTAGCGAAAACGCCCGACCCCGATCGACCCGACCGTCGCCCCGCTGCGGTCGACAATCATGTACGGGTACCACGTGTCGGCAGCTGCTGCCGGGCTCAACACAAACTCCCAGTAGCTGCGGTCGATGTCCGCGGTGAACAGCAGGGGTTCGTCGCCACGGGGCAACACACAGTCGTGTCGATAACAGGCGATCAGCGCATCGATATCCGCGCTTCCCGCAGGCCGGATGCTATAGGGCTCTTCGGTGCCGGCAGCAAGTGCAGGGATTGCGTCGGTCGGGTAAATGTGACTACCCCCCAGCGACAACGCGTACTCGTAACCGAAGCGCCGGTAGTAATACGGGATCCCCGAAATCGCCTGCAACACATCACCGTACGCCGCACTCCGTGCATGGATCAGCGAAAACAACGTGCGGATGTACCCCCGATTGCGCACGTCGTCGCGACTCACGACCAGATCGGGTCTGCCCGCGGTGATTCGCGTGCCGGCGGCATCGAGGGGCATGCGCATCAACAGCACTGCACTCACGACCACTCCGGCCGGGTCTATCACGATTGCAACGTCGTGGATCGACCCATAGGGTTGGCTGCCCCCCAACAAACCACGCAGGTAGGTGACGATTTGGTCGTTGTACCCGCCCGTGCTGGGGTCGGCAAAGACCGTCCCGTACACGTCTTCGATTGCTGTGGTGTCGGCAGGGGTCGCCCAGCGAGCAATGTTTCCACCGTCGAGGGTGACCGAGTAGTCTGCAGCTGCCTTTTCACTGTGCATCCGCTGCTTCCTCCGTGTGTGCGTGTCGTGGGGACCGGTCAGTCGAGCGGCAGCACCCACGACGCCTGTTTGGGGAACAAAATATCCATCAGGGTTGCGACTTCTGGGGCTGCCCAGATGTCGTAGTACGTGGCTCGCAATTCCTCCAGCGAATGTATACCGAACACCAATTGCGAAAACACATTGGGTGGGAATGCAATCTGCTCGCCTGTCGGTCGCTCGAGGTCGCTGGCGCTGAGTTTGCCGCGTGCAAACGTGAGAGTCAACCCAGTTCGATAAAACGAAACCTGGATGGTACCGCTGTACCCGGCGTAGGCGCTCTGTGCCAGACGTTTCTCGAGCGCCGGGGCAATCTGTGCGATTAACGCTGCGTAGGCGGGGACGCGGATGTACCACCCATACGGTGGTTCGACGCGGTGGGGCAGTGTCCGGAGTGCCGTGTAGAGCGGATGACTCACCCCGAGATGTGCCCGCACCGCGCCGAATGGTTTGACCGTTTCTTCCCACAACCGCACGCTGGGAGCGAGCGCTACCACGCCACGGAGTACCGAGCCAGCGACTTCGTCGATGCGGCAGTGCGGCTCGGTGTTGCAGAAGTACACCCCCAGCTGCTCATTGGTCCGGACCCGCGTCACCCCGAGCGAACCGACACTCGTGCCGTTCGTGTCGACGATCATGTAGGGGACCCACGGCTCGTGCGAGCCGGTGTCACCGATTGCCCACTGCCAATATGTAGCATCGAGATGCGACGAAACCAGCATGGGCAAGTGGTCGTGCGTGCGCACGCGTTCGCGTTCGTAGAGCATCTGCAACTGCCAGATATCGTCGATTTCTGCTTTGCGGAGCCGAAACGGCTCGACCTGGTCTGCGGCGAGCTGCGGGATCGCGCTCTGTGGGTACACCCTGCATCCGCCCAGGGTCAGTGCATAGTCATACCCAAATTGCTTGTAGTAGTAGGGGATCCCGGTGATGCCCTGGAACACATCGCCATACGCCGCACTCCGTGCGTGGATGAGTCCAAATATCTTGCGGATGAAGCCGCGGTTTCGGTGTTCCGGCAGCGTCGCCACGATTTCGGGGCGGCCTCCGTGCAGGGTCTTGCCCGCATAGTCGATCGCCATTCGCATCAGAATCGTCGCGGCGACGATCGTTCCGTGTGCATCGGTGACGAGCGCCACGTCGCCCGGTTTCCCCAGTGGGTGTCGCCCACTCAGTAACGCGCTCGCATAGCCCACGACGTGGTGGTTGTAGCCACTCGCGAGTTCGTTGCCGAAGACGGATCCATAGAGTGCATCGAGACCAGGTCCGTCGGCGGCAGTCCCCCAGCGGAGCAGATACCCACCGGCTAATGATTCGCGATAAGCAGGATCAGATTGGTGCATGGATTCCTCAGTTCAACCAGAGCAGCCGCGACGGTGCAGCGGGGAAGAGAATATTCAACAGCAACGCTGACTGGTCGGATGTCCAGACATCGGGGTACCAGTCCTGGAGTTCATGCAACGACCGCCACCCGAACAGCAATTGGACGAGTGCGTCAGGGTGAAACCCTGCCGACGGGCTGTCGCCGTAGGCAGCCGCGACACGTGGGCGTACACCGGCGAGCCGACCCTGCTCCCATTCGAGGACGACCCCGCCCCGATAGGTGGTGATATCGAGCACGCCAGTGTAGCCCGCGGCCACACTCGCAGACAGCCGTTGTTCGAGCAGCGGCGCAATGTGGAGAAGAAAACGCGGCACATCGGGGACACGGACATACCATGTGTACGGCGTGAGCGCTGTCGCCCCGATACCCAGGTGCTGCAGGAGCTGACGGCACGGATGCCCGCCGTCGGTCGAGATGTCGACGGCACAGAATGCTTTGTGCGAAGCCACGGGTTTGGGGAGTGTCACGCCCAGTGCGACGACCGCGTGGAGCGTTGCGATGCCGTACTGCACTGCAGTCGCTGCATCCCGGTAGTTCCAGACATGCACCACCGCCGCTCCGTCCCAGATGCGTTTTTCGATGAGCATGGTGCCGATGAGGGCACCATCGGCGGTGCAGATCCCATATGCGCAGAACCCCTCGGTCGACACGCTCGTTTCGTGGGCATGGCGAAACACCGCCTCGCTGTAGGGCGTCTTCACCAGACACGCCTGATAGGCTGGGTCGGCTTGGTACGCTGCAGCAAAAAGCTGATATTCGTCGGCACGCAGTAACCGGAGGGTCACCAGCTCGGCAGGGGCTGGTTTCGCCTCGATAAACGCGCGGTCGACACGGGCAAACCCGTTGTAATCGATTGCCCAGGCATAGCCATACTGATGGTAGTAATGCGGGATCCCCGTGATGACTTGGATAAGGTCGCCGCGTGCGGCGCTTTTCGCATGCAGCGCCTGCATAAT
>JBJOJU010000080.1:0-5857 GCA_046046485.1 Chloroflexota bacterium
AGCCGTTGTGTGCATCGCGCCAGGCGACGAGTTTACGCACCGGTGCGACATCGTACGGCGATCCGTACATCAATATCACGTGGGTCGCACCGGCGGCACGGTATGCGTCGAGGTTGTCGAGTTCATCGACCACCACACTCACAGTACGCTCGATGCTGCGCGGGTCGCGACCGACTTGGGCGCACCACTCGTCGAGGATCTGGTTTTTGCGGGCATAGACGTCGGGCGGGCCGAAGCCGTTCCACATCGTGGCATACTGTGCGGTCAGCTTGAGGGTGACTTTCTCGCCGCCACCGCCCACCAAAATCGGGATGTCGCGGGTGGGCCGGGGGACTTCTTGCTCCCAATAGCTGCGGAATAACGGTAAATTCTTGCCCAGGGCTTTGAGACGCTCGGGTGCAGTGCCGAACTCGTATCCGTATTCGACATAATCACGCTCGAACCAACCGGCACCGATCCCCAGGATATAGCGGCCGTTGCTGATGTGGTCGAGGGTTTTGCTCATGTGTGCAAGCAAGCGCGGGTTGCGGTAGCTGTTGCACAGCACCAGACAGCCGAATTCGACGCGGGTCGTCAGCATACCCATGGCGGTGAGCAGCGTCCAGCCTTCGTGGTGGTCGCCGTTCGGGTCGCCGGACAGGGGGAAGAAGTGATCCCAGTTCCACAGGGTGTCGACGCCCGCGTCTTCGGTGCGCTTGATGGCGTCTGCATATGCGGCATAGGTGGTGTGTTGGTTCGAGAGTTGTACGCCGACGCGCAGTCGTGTCATGCTGGTGTCCTCAAGTACGGTAGGATGGTGTCATGATACATCGAAACAATCACCCGGCAGTGGATCGACGAGAGGGAGGCGCAGATGCGTCGTTGGTTGAGTAATCTCGGGGTGGTCGAGCTGACCATCCTGGTGGTGTGTATTGCTGCGGTGGTCTATGCCATCCGCCAGGTGCTGCAAGGCTGAGTCGTTCACTCATGCACCTGCTCCCCACACGGCGTGCTGCGCGGTATTCGGTCGCCGGAGGCTCTGCTGGATACGGTGGTGCCCCACGACGAAACAGGTGTTGCCGCTCCACGGGTCGGGGTGGGCGCGCAGCGTGGCGATGAGCCACTCGGGATTGAGCAGAGCGCCGACCGCCTGTGCTGGGGTGAGCCCCGCCCGCAACCCGCGCGCGACCAGCGTGACCGCGGTCGCCGCTCCACACTCACGCAGCGCGGCAGGGAGCGCTGTGAGTGCGACGCCGTCGGTCTCGCACAGGCAGACGAACCCCAGCGCGGCGAGCGCTGCCTGGTGTGGGGCAATGATCCGTGCCGCTGCCGGAGCAATCGGGTACGGTGGGACGATGACCGCACCCCGCGCCAGCGTCGTGACGCCGCAGTGCTGCATGATATTGGCCGGGCTCAGCACATAGATGCCCTCGACGCCGCTGGCGACGATCCATTCGTGATGCACCCCGATGACCGTCAGCGGCGGCAACGCGACAGCGAGGATCGGTGCGGCCGGGTGCTGCAGCGGGGCGCGGAACGCTTGGTAGAGCAGTCGCGCGATGACCGACGGCGAGCGTAGCAAGACGTCTTCTTTCCCTTCGCGGCTGTTGACATCGACGCTGTCGGCGGGGATGGCAAACGACAACACACACGCCGGGTAGAGCTGCTTTTGTGGTGGCAAGACTTCGTCGATGAGATGTGCAACGGCGCCACGTACCGCAATCGGACGCTGATTGATTGCGACGATCTGGCGCCGCCGCATCGGGCGCCCGGAATGCGCACCGCCCACCGCCCCCGTCACCTGGGCCGGGTACCCAACCAACTCCCCCGCCACCGGGCGGATGTCGGGGTCAAGCCAGACCTCGAGGATCGCTTGCGCGAGCACGCCGCTGCCGCTGGTCTGAATCGGGTCGGTGTGTGGCACGGTACACGCGAAGGCGATCGCAGGGTAGCACAGGGCATACCGCATCACCATGTCGGCGATGCGTTGGGCTTCGACCATCGGCTGCCGCCAGAACAACCGCCGGTGCGGCGTCGTGTAGAACAACCGCTCGACGCTCACCGTCGTGCCCACCGGCGCCGCACACGCACGGAGGTCGTGCAGCTCCCCGGCTGCATACCGGACTTCGACCCCGTAGTCGTCGGTCACTCGCCGACTCACCGCGGTCAGTGCTGCGACCGCGGCGATGGCTGCGAGTGCTTCGCCCCGGAAGCCGAGCGTCTGCAGCCCGACGGTGTCGTTGGCGCTCTGGAGTTTGCTGGTCGCGTGGCGCTGGAACGCCAGGAGCAACTCGGGTTCACTCATCCCGCAGCCGTCGTCGGCGACGGTGATGCGGCCTTCTTCGACGTGGACGCGGATGCACCCTGCCCCGGCGTCGATGGCGTTGTCGAGCAACTCGCGCACGACTGCAGCTGGTCGGTCGATAGTTGCCCCGGCGGCGAGTTGGGTGGCGGTGAGCGGGTCGAGAATGTGCATGACACTCCGTAGTAGAACATTTGTTCTACTGTAGCGAGGTGTATGGCTGCTGTCAAGGGGGAGTTTCAGGTCAGGCTGATGATATCCGGGCCGATGTCGGAGTCATCGTCGTAGCGGGTGATCCGATCGGGTCGGTACATCCCGCGGCCGGTGCAGACGGCATGCAACGTGTCGGCGGGCAAGACGCCCGCCCCGTCAACGGGACCAAATGGCACCAGCCCATAGCGGCTCAGTGCCGCAGCCTGTGCTGCGGCGAGTGCCGGCATGGCACGGCGGTCGGTCGGGCACCCCTCGCGGTTGACGGTGGTGTGCACCAGCACGACCGTCGCTCCCGCGGCGAGTGTGTCGTCGCGGTGCCAGACGATGGGCACGCCGGGGTGTTCGGTCGCACAGACGCGGGTGCACACCGCGGCCATGAACCCGTCGCGATCGACGATTGCGACGACGTCGTCGGGCTGGATCATCGGCGCCAGCAACCGGGCCGTTTGATCAAAGCCGCGGTCGATGGCTTGGTAACAGCGTTGCAACGCCGAAAGACTGTAGCCTTCTTGGGCACTGCGCTGCTGGAGACGGACAACGGGGGTGGCACTGCCTGGCGACAAAACCCAGGGTACTCCGTGGTCGGCGGCGAACCAGAGCGCCGCGGCATGGACCACGCCACGGGCGAAGAGGCGGTCGCTTTCGAGCGCGTGGATGAGCTCGGCTGGCGTCTCGAAGACCACCTCGTTCCCCTGCCAGTCGCGCGCACGCAGTTGGCGGGTGGTCGGATCGTACTGGGCGCAATCACGGGCACGGTTGGGATACATGGATTACCTCGTGGACCTCTGCTGGTGATACCAATCAGCGACGACGCGATGGCTGACCGCGCGAAACGCTCCCCACGCTGCCCAGGTGCCGCCGATATCGGGGTGGACAACGGCGGGCAGCGCACACAGCTCGTCGGCGCGCTGGGCACACTGGGCGGGGGTGAGGGCATCGAAGCGTTGGATCTGCTCGGCAGGGTCAGCGACGATGGGTGCGACGTCGGTCACCGTACAAATATAAATATGTGTCAGAAAGGGCACCATGCTGTCGTAGACGATGGTCGCGCAATGGGTCGTCGTGAGGGGCTGCAGGCTGGTTTCTTCGGCGATTTCGCGCAGGAGCGCCTGCTGTGGGTCTTCGCCCGGGTGGATGCCGCCGGTGAGGAGTCGGCTAATGTGACGCGGGTAAAACCGTTTTGCCGCGCACCAGAGCCGCCCATCAGGGCGTTCGAGGACCATGCACACCTCACCACTCCGGCCGTCGCGGGTGATTTGACGAGCACACGCGGCATCGAGGGGTGCGCTGAGTGAACGCGGCTGTTGCATCTATGCTTCCTGCCAGCCGTGCAGCCCGGCGAGTGTCTGGTATGCCCCGATGTGTTCGTATAGATGGGTACCGGCACTGCTGAGTAGCCAGCGCGCCCTGCTCCAGGGCTGATACCAGGCGACGAGTGCTGCTGCGTCGTGATGCGCGACACCCTCGGTGTCGAGGACGTGGGCGATGTGGTGATCGCTCCAGGTGTGCGTGAGTTCGACGGCCGGCAGCGCTGCCAACAGCGCAACGGTCTGCTGGCGGACCGCTTGTGCATAGGCGTGCAGTGCCGCGATGTCGATCTGGGCACTGAGCGTCACCACTTGGGAGAGGGGCATGCCCGAGCCGTTGTGCGCCACACCGGTCCGCAGGCGTTTTTCCCAACCGTCACGGGCGTGGAGCTGCGGGGTGTCGGCCACAAACCGACTGATGCCGATGTCTTCGACGCGCAGCGCGTGCCAGATATTCCAGACGACGGTGTTGGCGGCGGGGTGTGGCTGGTTGCGTAACACCGTTTCGGGGTAGGTGGTCAGGGCAGCGGCGATGTGCCACTCGTGGGCGACGTCGTGGCGTTGGACAAACGCGTCTCGTAGCTCGCTGGCGACATCACGCACTAGAACGCTCCGTCTGCGTTGGGCGAATCGGCGCCGATCATCTGGCCGACATCCCAGAGTTCGTCGATGAGCTGGCCTTCGAAGCGGAACATGTGAAAAACCGTGTAGCCCGCTTCGCCCGGGCTGTGCACCACGTGCGAATGCAGCACCACCATGTTGTCGTTTGCCACGATGCGTTTGATGGTGAATGTGCTGTCGGGTTTTTCGACCGATGCCGCGGCGATGGCATCGATGAGGACGTTCATGCCTGCGGCGAAGTACTGATTGTGGTGCTTGGCGTCGGCGGTGCACAGCGCACGTGCAGTCACCACATCACCGGAACGTGCAGCAGTCAAAAATTGTTTGGCGCGTTCGACATGTGCCATTGCGTGATCCTCGTCTCGTACTCAACGGCGGTAGGGGTGCGGGTCGATGCCGGCGGCGACGAGCTCGGCTTGGATGTCTGCAGAAATCTGCGCGGCGGGTCGGTCGCCGTTGAGCGTGCTGTGCATATCCGCCGGCACGTGCACCGTGAAGCCCGCAGCCTGCGCGGCCAAGGCATTGGCACGGATGCAGTAATCCGACTGGACGCCGATGATGGTCACGTCGGTGATCGTGTGTTCGCGCAACTGTGCGAGCAGCTCCGGGTTTTCGTCGAATGCGCTCAGCACGGTCTTGCGGTAGACTCGTTCGCCGGCTGCAGGAGTCAAGATGAGCTCCCACATGAAGGTAAACGGTGCATCGGGCTCGTCTGCCGGCCCGTCGTGCTGGATGTGGATGACCAGATCGCCGGCTGCACGGGCAGTCGCCAACGCAGCGGTCATCTTTTCCATGAATCCCTGCGGTTCGGGGATGCCATAGGTCGGGTCGATTTGGTTTTGTTGCAGATCAACGAAGAACACTGCGTGTGTGGTCGGCATAGCAGTCTTTCTCGGCTAAGCAGTCGGAGGAAACGTCGCGACGGGCAGGGGGCTTCCGCTCTCGAGCAGGGTTTTCAGGCTGCTGAGCAGCATGGGCCAGCCGACACGGATCGCCGGCAAGACACTGCTTTGGGGGGCAAAGTCTTCGTGGCGCAGGGTCAAACGGGTGACGCCGTTGTCGTGGTCGAGGAAGATACTGACCCGCGACGGTGCTTCGTGGGCAAAATCGGCGAACACGGGTTTGAACGTGTAACGCAGGAGCTGCGGTGCGACGACCTCGAGGATTTCGTTGCGGTCGGTGACCTCGCCGTGGCGGATAAACAACAGCGGTGCGCCGACTTCCCACGTCGATTCGAGGCGCGTGTCGTGCCAGTACAACTGGGTGATGTCGGGGTCGGTCAACGCATCCCAGACCGCTTGGGTGTGGGCGCGGATGTAGAGTATGTACTCAAAGGCGTCGTGGTGCATGGTTGATTCATCCTCTGCGATGTGAAGGCTATTGTAGAGGAAATCGATGAACAATGAACAATGAACAATGAACAATGAACAATGAA
>JBJOJU010000083.1:0-3206 GCA_046046485.1 Chloroflexota bacterium
GCCAGATATCTTCGATGTCGTCGGGGTCGCGCCCGATCAGATACTCGCTCAGCTCATTGACGGCGGCAGCGGTCGTCGCGGCGCGCCCTTCGACGATGGGCTCACCCCAGCCGCTGATGCCCTCGTCGGTGTTGATTTTGAGGAACAGCCAGCGTGGCGGGACGGTGAAGAGCTCGATGCCGGTGATTTTCATGGCGGACTCCTGTGATAGCGTCGTTGCTTGGGTTATCTTAGCACTCTGCACCGACTGCGTCCGCATGCCTGCGCACACGTTTGCGCAATCACGGCGCCGATGCACTACAATACCCGCATCCGCGTGTATGTTTTTGCATGGGAGGTCCAATGAGCACACCACCCCGCAGCCGCCAAGAAATCCTCGATCTCTCGCGTGAGACGACGCTGTACGAATGGACGTCACAGAAAGCCATCAAACCCATGGTCATCGACCGTGCCGAGGGCATCTATCTGTGGGACGCCGACGGGAAGCGCTACATGGACTTCAATTCGCAGCTGATGTGCGTCAACATCGGCCACGGCGACCAGCGTGTCATCGACGCCATCACCGCCCAGCTCAAACAAATCGCCTATGTCGCCCCCACCGCGGCCACCACCGCCATCCGCGCCGAATTGGGGCGATTGCTCAAAGAAATCACGCCGGGCAATCTGTCGAAAGCCTTTTTCACCAACGGCGGCGCCGAAGCCAACGAAAACGCCATCAAAATTGCCCGCACCGTCACCGGCCGGCACAAAATCATCGTGCGCTACCGCTCGTACCACGGCGCCACGGCCGGCGCGATTACCATGACTGGCGACCCGCGGCGCTGGGGTGCCGAACCGGGGATCCCCGGCATCGTGCGTGCGCCTGATCCGTACCGCTACCGCTGTCGCTTCTGTGGCAGCAAAGACGGCTGCACGATGGATTGTCTGAACAGCATCGAAGACATCATCCAGTTCGAAGGGCCACACACCGTGGCCGCCATCGTGGTCGAATCGGTGGTGGGTACCAACGGCATCATCATCCCCCCCGAGGGTTATATGCAGGGCCTGCGGATGCTGTGCGACAAGTACGGCATCATGCTCATCTGCGACGAAGTCATGAGTGGCTTCGGCCGCACCGGCAAGTGGTTCGCCGTCGACCATTGGAACGTCGTCCCCGACATCATGACGATGGCAAAAGGCCTCACGTCGGCCTATGTGCCCCTCGGTGCCGCGGTCGTGACCGACACCATCGCCGAGTACTTCGAAGACAAACCCCTGCTGGCCGGGTTGACCTACAACGCCCATTCGGTGGGCTGTGCGGCCGCCGTCGCCTGTATCAACGTCTACAAATCCGACAACCTCATCGAAAACGCCGCGCGCATGGGTGCGATTCTCGCCGTCGAGCTCGAAAAACTCAAAGCCAAACATCCGTCGATCGGCGATGTGCGTTCGATTGGCTTGTTCAGCATCGTCGAATTGGTGAAAAACCGCGAGACGCGCGAGCCGTTGATGCCCTACAACCCCAAGCCGACCGAACTCGGGCCGATGCCGGCCTTCAACGCGTTCCTGCGCGAGCACGGGGTGTTTACGTTCGTGCGCTGGCACACGTTCTTTGTGAATCCGCCGCTGACCATCACCGAGGCGCAGCTGCGCGAAGGACTCGCCGTCATCGATCAGGCGCTCGACATCGTCGACCACTACGTCGCATAAGGGAAGACACATGCACGTCTACAAAAACTACATCGGCGGCGAATTCGTCGAATCCACCGGCAGCAAGCGCATCCACAACACCAACCCGGCCGACACGCGCGAGGTGCTGGGCGAGGTGATTCTGTCGACCAAGGCCGAAGCAGCCGCCGCCGTCGATGCCGCTGCCAAAGCCTTCAAGAGCTGGAAGCGGATGCCTGCACCCAAGCGCGGCGCCATCGTCGCCAAAGCCGCCCAGTTGATGAGCGAGCGCCGCCAAGAGATCGCCCGCACGTTGACCCGCGAAGAAGGCAAACTGCTCAGCGAAGCGCTGGGCGAAATGCAGCGTGCGATCAACATCAGCGAGTTTTGCGCGGCACATGGCCGCCGACTGAACGGCGAAGTCATCCCCCTCGAGTTGGCCGACAACGTCGGCTACACGATGAAAGAACCGGTGGGCGTGGCGGCGTTGATCACCCCGTGGAACTTCCCCGCCGCCATCCCCATCTGGAAGATGGCTCCGGCGCTGGTCGCCGGCAACACCGTCGTCTTCAAGCCGGCCAGTCTGACTCCGGCCACTGCCGAGCTGTTGATGCACTGCTTCGCCGACGCCGGTTTGCCCGCCGGCGTCCTCAACATGGTCATCGGCTCGGGTGGCGAAGTGGGCAACACGTTTGTCGACCACCCCGATGTGCGCGTGGTGTCGTTCACCGGCTCGACCGACATCGGGCTGGGCATCTACAAGCGGGCCGCGGCCCGTGGCATCCGCGCTCAGTGCGAGATGGGTGGCAAAAACCCGGTCATCGTCTGCGACGACGCCGACCTCGATTTGGCCGTCGCCGGCGTCTACTCGGGAGCGTTCGGGTCGTCGGGGCAGCGCTGCACGGCGACGAGCCGTGTGGTGATCCAGCACGCCGTGGCCGATGCGTTCCTCGAGCGGTTGTTGGCCAAGGTGCACGGCATGAAAATCGGCGACCCGCTGGCTGCCGACACCGACATGGGCCCCAGCGTCGACGCGTCGCAGCTCAAGACTGTCATGGATTACATCGACATCGGCAAAAACCAAGGCGCCGAGTTACTCGTGGGCGGCGACAAGCCGACCAGCGCCGAGACCGCGCACGGCTTTTTCGTCAACCCGACGATCTTCGACAAGGTGCGCACCGATATGCGCATCCACAACGAAGAAATCTTCGGGCCGGTGTTGTCGATTGTCCGCGTCGAATCGTTCGACGAAGCCCTCGACGCCGCCAATCACTGTGAGTTCGGGCTCACGTCGAGCATCTACACGCGCGACCTGAACCGCACGTTCCGCTATATCCACGAAATCGAAACAGGCATCACCCACGTCAACTCGCCCACCCTGGGCGGCGAGGCGCAGATGCCTTTTGGTGGCCTCAAGAACACCGGCGTCGGCCCGCGCGAACAAGGCACCGAAGTCTTCGACTTCTATACCGAGACCAAGGCCGTCTATATCGACTACACCGGTGCCAAACGCGAAGGCAAACTCTACTAGCGATTATCAATGAATGATGAACAATGAA
>JBJOJU010000415.1:0-3537 GCA_046046485.1 Chloroflexota bacterium
TCCCGCTGTCCTCGCCCGGCGCAGCGCCTGGCTTCAATGGGTGAGTACCAACCACGACGAGCTCGCGCGCCTCGATCAGCCGCCCTACGGCGACCGAGCAGTCGTGTTGACCGCGACGGGCACGCTCATCGGCGCAGTCGGGTTGGTGCCGTGCATCGACGATTTCGGCAACGTGGGCATCGGGCCAGCCGACGGGCGTACCACCGCCGAGGTGGGGTTGTTTTGGATGATCCACCCCGACCACCGTCGCCACGGCTACGCCACCGAGGCAGCCCGTCTGCTGGTGCACTTTGCCATCCACGACGTGCGGCTCGACCGAATCATCGCCACCACCGACCACGACAACGTGGCGTCGCAGGGCGTGATGCGCAAACTGGGAATGGATCTGCGCCGCAACGACCGCGAGACCCCGCCCTGGCTGCAGACCGTGGGCGTCTACGAGGTATGGATGGAGCCCGCACCCTACCCCGACGGGACCGTCATCCGCGCGATGTCCGAAGCCGATCTCCCCGAAATGCTGGCACTCTGGAACGCCGCCGGCCTCCGGCTCAGCCCGACCGACACCCCCGCCGGCATGCGCCGTCACAACGCGTTTTCGGGGCGTTTCGCCCTGGTGCTGTGCAGCGGCGACGGCGCGATCATCGGTACGCTGCTGGGGAGCTACGACGGTCGGCGCGGCTGGGTGAACCATCTCGCCGTCCACCCCGCCCACCAACACCGCGGCTACGCAGCCCGGCTCATCGCTGCACTCCGGCAGCGCCTACGGTCGGTGGGCTGCGAGAAACTCAATCTCTTGGTCGTCCAAAAAAACGCGCAGGTCGTGCCCTTCTACGAAAAACTCGGCTTCGCCGTGGACAACAATCTCTTCATGGCACAGTGGCTCACCGATGACTAGAACCCCATGGCTGTGGCTCTTCGTGCTGCTGTGTGCCAGCTGTGCCACGCCGGCGGCGACCCAGCAGCTCACCCTCCCACCCCCTTCCGCCGGCGAACAGGTACGGTTCGTGGTGCGCCACGGCGGCGAAAAACTCATCAATATCCGGAGCGAAACCGATGGCCGCGTCACCCGCATGTCGTACATCGCCACCGATGCGTATGCACCGGCGTGGTTGCTGGCAGCGGGCGGCGAGCTCGTCGTGCAGATCGTTGGAACCGAGCAGATGCTCGTCGACGGCGATTGCCTGCGCCCCGCCCCCGATATCCCCACGATCGACCCCGCCACGATCATCGGCCCGCAACCGGGCTATCGCAGCAGTGACACGCCCAACGTGCTCACCAGTAGCGACGGCGCACCGTTGTGGCAGGAGTACAGCGGGCGAGCCGTCGTGGAAGCCGGGGCGGTCATCGCACTGACCGCCGCCGGCAGTGGCACGCTGTTGCTCCCCGACAACACGACCCGCACCGGCAGCTACGACTGGACCTACCAGCGGACGCCGCTACGCACCGCACTCCAAGAGATCACGACGCAGTGCGCACGCACCGCTCTCGACCAGTTCCCCCTCCCCGCGTCTGCGACCGAACGCGTTGTCGCTAGCGGTGTATTGACGGCACAGACGCCGGATGCACTCGCCGATGTCGCAGCGGCGTTCCCCCCGTTGCTCCAGTCGCTGGGCACTGTCAGCACGCTCGACCGCACTTCCACGCGCGTCACCCTGCAGCTCGACAGCGCCGACGGTGTCTACATGCTCATCCTCGATGCACGCAGCGCCGGTGGGACCGCCATCGTGGTCTATCGCGCCGATTAGCCCTCTGCTACAATACATCGCAGACGACGGTGTGTTCTCAATTGGCTGTCTGTCTCGATTCGACAACGTATGAGGTCCCCATGCGACGCATCAAATCCATTCTCTCTTGGGCCATCGGTATCGTGCTGGGCTTCGGCGTGGTGCTGGCTGCATCGGTCGTCGTCGACCGGGCGTGGGCAGTGGGCAAAGTCGACACCCTGACCAACACCATCATCCCCAACGGCAGCCAACCCGCCGTGCGCGCCTATGTCGCCCGTCCCGACGGGGCTGGCCCTTACCCGGCGGTCATCATGCTGCACGAGTGGTGGGGGCTCAAAGCCGACGTCGTCGCCAAAGCCGAAGCTCTCGCCGAAGACGGCTATGTCGTCATTGCACCCGACATGTATCGGGGCATCACCACCGATTGGATCCCCACGGCGATCTACCAAGTCAGCACCGTGGCTCCCAGCCAGATCGACGACGACCTCGATTCGGTGCTCGCCTGGGCGACCGCACAGCCGATGATCGACCGTGGACGCATCGCCGTGATGGGCTTTTGCTTCGGTGGTGGCACAGCGCTGCGCTATGCAGTCGCGACCCCGGCGATCACGGCGACTGCCGTCTTCTACGGGGCCGTCATCACCGACGAGACGGCGCTCAAGCAACTCAACGGCCCTGTGCTGGGGATCTTCGGCGGCGCCGACGCGATGATACCGGTCAGCGACGCCCAAGCCCTCGACAATGCCCTGCTCGGCGCGGGCATCCCGCACGACATCCAGATCTACGAAGGATCCGGGCACGCATTTGTCAGCGACCTCGAGACCATTCGTACCGATCCCAACGCCCAACGGGCCTGGCAGGCACTGCGCGTCTTTTTGGCGACGACGTTCCACAACGCCAAACAACCCAGCGGCGACGCCCCCGTTCACCCCACCAGCACCCCACATACTGTCGCTACAGCCAACCCCTTCGACCGGGCACTTCACCTGTTTGTCTGCAGCCGGGCGGTCGTTTTGGGAAACACCGACTCCAAGACCACATTTGCGAACTCACCACGTGATATGCTGAATTAACGCTGTGCGGTGGCGACACCCACACGACGAAAGGAAGCACGATGGACTCTGTCGTATTTTGTCTGGTAGGGCTTGTCTTCGTGGCGATCGCGGTCGTCGTCACCGGCGTCAAAATCGTCCCGCAGGGCTACGAGTGGACCATCGAGCGCTTCGGCCGCTATCGCACCACCCTGCGACCGGGGTTGAGCATCATCATCCCCTTCATCGACATGATCGGCCGCAAGGTCAACGTCCAAGAACAAGTCCTCGACATCCCCTCTCAGATCGTCATCACCCGTGACAACGCCACGGTGCGCGTCGACGGTGTGTTGTTCTACCAGGTATTCGAAACCGAGCGTGCAGCCTACCAGGTCTTCAACCTGCAGGCGTCGATCACCAATCTGGCATTGACCAATCTGCGCACCGCCATCGGCAGCATGGAGCTCGACGAAGTGCTCGCCAAGCGCGACGAAATCAACACCCGGCTGCTGTCGGCCCTCGACCACGCCACCCAAACCTGGGGCACCAAGGTCACCCGGGTCGAAATCAAAGACGTCCTGCCCCCCGAAGACATCACGCGGGCAATGTCGAAGCAGCTCACCGCCGACCGTGAGAAGCGCGCGCGCATTCTCGAAGCCGAAGGCGTCCGCGCTGCCGAAATCTTGAACGCCGAAGGCCTCAAACAATCCAAGATCCTCGAGGCCGAGGGGATGCTGGCGTCGGCCCGTCTGCAAGCAGAAGCACGCGAACGCCTCGCAGGC
>JBJOJU010000005.1:0-4259 GCA_046046485.1 Chloroflexota bacterium
GGCTACCTCGACCACATGGCGCGCCTGCGCAACCTGCCCAATCGCCCGGCCGCTGTCCAGCGCGCCATGGAATTGGTGCACCTCGCCTACCGTGCCCACGACCGGATCGGCAAGCTCTCGAAAGGCCAACGCCAGCGCGTCGGTCTGGCTCAGGCATTGCTGCACGACCCCGATGTGCTCATCCTCGACGAACCCACCGTCGGCCTCGACCCGCGCCAGATCATCGAAGTGCGCGAGCTCATCCGCGAATTGGGTGCGACCCGCACCGTCATCTTGAGCACGCACATCCTGCCCGAAGTGAGCATGCTGTGTAACCGCGTCGTCATCATCAAAAAGGGCACCGTGGCGGCTGTCGACACCCCCGAAGGCTTGACCTCGCGCCTGCAGGGCAGCGAACGCATCGACGTGCTGCTGGGCAACAAAGCGGCCGACGTCCAGCGCTTCTACAGCATCGCCGGGGTCACGGCCGTCAACACGGCACCGACCGGCCACCTGATGGTCGAGACCGACGCGAGCCGCGAGATCCGCCCCGACATCGCCAAACTCAGTGTCGACGCCGGCTGGGACCTGCTCGAAATGCGCAAGGTCGTCCTCAGCCTCGAAGACATCTTCCTCGAGCTCACTACCCAAGAAGAACCCGTCGCAGACGACGGCGTAGACGCGGTCAGCGACGCGAGCGAGCCGGTCGCGGCCGCCGAAGCGACCGACGCAGCCGAGCCGCCGGTGCAGGAGAAGGCCTGATGCGTACCGCTTTCGTGATTGCCCGCCGTGAACTCATGGCGTACTTCATTTCGCCCATTGCCTACCTGGTATCGGCGATGTTCTTGCTCATTTCGGGCTTTTTGTTCGCCCTCATCTTGATCCAGAGTCAGCAAGCCAGCATGGACGGCTTGTTTCTCAATGTCACAGTGGTACTGATTTTCATCGCACCGCTCATCACGATGCGGTTGCTCGCCGACGAACAAAAGACCGGCACACTCGAAATCTTGCTCACCGCCCCCGTGCGCGACTGGGAAGTCGTGGTGGGCAAGTACCTGGCCGCCATGGCGCTGTTCGGCATCATGTTGCTCTGTACCCTCTATTACCCTTTCATCCTGTGGCGCATCGGCGGCAGCCCTGACTGGGGCCAAGTCATCACCGGCTACCTGGGCATCTTGTTGCTCAGCTCGGCGATGTTCGCCATCGGCACGATGACCTCGTCGTTCACCGAAAACCAGATCGTCGCCGCCGTCTTGGGCTTCGGCATATTGTTGCTGCTCTGGCTCATCGACGCCGCGGGCAACCTGGCCACCGGCGCCACCGACGTGCTGCGCTATTTGTCGCTGCCGAGCCATTACAACGATTTCGCCCGCGGCGCCATCACCGTCGAAGACGTCGTCTATTACCTGAGTGTGACCGCTGTGGCGCTGTTTGTGGCGACCCGCACGCTCGAGTCACGGAGATACCGCTGATGACTGCCACCGACAAACCACACACCCCCCGCGCCAGCCGCACACTGCGCTACGGTGCCAATGCCAGCGCGATGACCCTGATTTTCGTGGTCATCATGGTCTTCGCCAATATCCTGGCTGTGCGCTACCACCGCCGGTTCGACTTGACCCAGCAGAAGCAGTTTTCGATTTCGCAACAGACGACGCAGATCCTGCAGAAGCTGACCGAGCCGATCGAGATCATCGGCTTCTACAACAGCCAAGACGCGGTGATGCAGGCCAACCTCGAGAGCCGGTTGAAAGAATACCGCGCCACGAGCCCCCTGATCAGCTACCGCTTCGTCGACCCCGACCGTGACCCGGTGACGGCCAGTGCCGAAAACATCACCACCTACGGCACCGTTGTCTTCAAGTCGGGTGATCGCAGCCAGCGCATCAACGCCATCGAAGAACAAGACATCACCGGGGCGATTTTGCGCGTCAGTGCCACCACCAAGACGCAGGTCCGCTTCATCACCGGCCACGGCGAACGCGACAGCGAGACGACCGACGCGACCGGGTTGGGCGACATGAAACAGCTGCTCAGCGACGACAACTTCGAGGTGGGCACGATCAACCTGCTGGTCGAGAGTACGGTGCCCGTCGAAAACACCGTCCTGGTGCTGGCCGACCCCCAGCAGCCGCTGCAGGTCGCCGAAGAGAACACCATCGCCCAGTATCTCGACAACGGCGGCCGCTTGATCGTGTTGTCGAACACCCTGTCGCCGGCGCCCCTCATCGATTTGATGGCGAGTTGGAATCTGGCCTGGCAGAACGACATCATCCTCGACGAGCAGTCTCAGGTGGGCAACCCGGTCGCCCCGGCAGTGGTCGACTACCCCTACTCGGACATCACCAAAGACCTGAATGGCCAAGCCAGCGTCTTCAACTCGGTGCGCTCGATCAAAGAGCTCTCGGAAACCGAGCTCGACGGCTACACCATCGACACGCTCCTCCAGAGCAGCGATAACAGCCTGGCAGCGACCAAGTTCGACAGCGGCAAGGTCGAGACCCAAGAGAGCGACGAAGCCGGCCCGCTGAGCTTCGGCTACGCCATCGAGACGCCCAAGAAAGCCCGTATCGTGGTCGTCGGCGACGTCGATTTCGTCACGAATGGGTTCCTCAAGGTCTCGCAGGCGAATGCACCGTTGTTCCGCAACATGGTGGCCTGGGCAGCTGCGCAGGAAGAATTGATTTCGGTGCCGTCGCCCGAACCGGTCGATCGCCAAGTCTTTTTGACCGAATCGCAGGCAAATATCATTTTCTATAGTTGTGTCGTAGGTCTGCCGCTGCTCTTCCTGGCCACAGGGGTCGCAGTCTGGTGGCGCCGGCGCTGAGGAACGGTATGAACGGCAGAGTCACGATTATTTTGCTGGCCGTCTGTCTGGCGTTGGGGGCGTACTTGTACATCGTCCCCGCGCCCAGCACGGTACCCGAAGATATCGCCGCCAAGCGCACCGATATCATCAACCTGGTCACCGCCGAGGTGAACGGCTTTAGTGTCTTTCGCAACGACGGCACGACCATCGAAGTCGCACGCAACGGCGAGGGTTGGGCGTTGACGCAGCCGTTGCCGGCCCTGGGCGACGACATCGCCATCGGGCAGGTGGTGGCGGCGATTTCGCAGCTGCAGGCCCAAGAAGTCATCGAAAAGCCGGGCGACGCCGAAGCCTACGGACTCTTGGCACCGACACTGACGATTATCTTTCAGGGCAAATACGGCCAGATGGCGTTTATCCGCGTGGGCGACCGCAACCCCAGCGGCGGTGCCCGCTACGTGCAGGTCGACAAAGACCCTCGTGTCTTTCTCGTGAGCGACCCGGTCATCGACACCATCGACGGCTGGTTCACGATGCCGCCCCTCAAACCGACGGCACTGCCCGATTTGCCCAAGCCCTGACGGTCAACGCAGCACCAACACCCCATACAGCCCACACACCAATGCCACCGTCCACGGTGGCATTGTGCTGCGCAAGAGCAGCAGCCAGACCACCACCGCTGCCAGCAGGGTACGCACATCGCCCACGACGTGGGTCTGGAGCAGCGTGACGCCGCTGGCTGCCAGCAACCCCACCACGGCCGCGTGGGTGCCCCGCAGTGCCCGCCCCACCGCCGGGTGGCCGGCGAGGTAATGCCACCAGGGCTGGACGCCCAAGATCAGCAGCCAACCCGGCAGAAACACCGCCACCGTGGCGGTCAGTGCCCCCAGCACCGGCTGGGGCGACACCACGGCCCCGATATAGGTCGCCAGGGTAAACAACGGCCCCGGGACCAGTTGTGCCAGTGCGTACCCCTGGGCGACCGTGGCGCCCGCGGCGGGGGCCACCGCGGGGATACGTTCGAGCAGTATGGGCAGCACGACATGGCCACCCCCGAACACCAATGCCCCCGTCTGGTAGAGCACCCCGTCGACCGAGGGGAAGCGCCAACTCAGCATCAGCAGCACGGCACCGATCCCCAACAGCACGCCGCCCCACCGCCGACAGAGGGCGAGCGCCGGCCGCGCCGGCAGCGCGGCGGGGAAGCCGGGCAACACCAGTGCGGCCAGCGCACTCGTGAGCAAGATGACGATTTGGGTCTGCGCAGCCGGCAAGACCAGCATCACCACCGTGCTGAGCGCTGCTATCACCAGCGCCGCGGGGTTGGTGCGCAACGGGGCCAGCATCTGCAGTACCGCCCAGCCGACGGTCACCGCGGCACCCAGCAACAGCCCGGCGGTCAACCCGGGGACGCCCAACACCCACGTGCTCCCTAGCGCTGCGGCGGTGAGCAGCAGCGCCGAGGGCAACG
>JBJOJU010000014.1:0-3961 GCA_046046485.1 Chloroflexota bacterium
ACCCGCTGGCGGTCGGCACATCCACTGTTGCGCACCGAACTGGGGAGTAGCGTGTGATGACGACACCACGGGTCTTCCGCGTCAGCTTGATCACCAACGCACTCGCCGGCCAAGCCGAGCTCCACGGTGCAGCCATCGCCGAAGCGGTGGCGCTGTGGCAATCCCACGGCTGGCAGGTGACGACGCAGCAGACGCACGCACACGGCGATGCCGAACGGTTTGCCCGTGCAGCAGCGGCAGAGGGCTACGATCTCGTCGTGCCCGCCGGTGGCGACGGGACTGTCAACGAAGTCGCCAACGGTCTGGCGGGTACGACGACCGCGCTCGCACCGCTCCCCATCGGGACGGTGAATGTCTGGGCGCGCGAGGCAGGTTTTGCCATGGACATCCCCACTGCGGCGCAGCAAATCGTCGCTGCCGAGCGCAGCGTCATCGATCTGGGGCGCTGGAATGAGCGGTTTTTCGTGCTGATGACGGGCATCGGCTTCGACGCCGAGGTGGTCAAACATCTGTACGCCCGCGACAAGAAACGCTTCGGGGTGATGGCCTATATCGGGCGCATCTGGGCAGTCATGTGGGGGTACCGCGGCAAGCGGGTGACGGTGTGGCTCGACGACGAACGCTTCGACGTGTCGCTGCTGATGATGATCGTCGGGAACACCGCGCGTTATGCAAGTTTCATCCCTTTTACACCTGCAGCAGCGGTCAATGATGGTATGCTCGATGTATACATGTTGGTCGGTGCAGATATGCTCGGCGGGCCCTATCGCTTTGTGGCGCTGTTCCTCAAACGACTGTTGCCGTTTCTCGACCCGCACGGTATCGAGCGCACGGTGCGGCGGGTCCGCATCAGTGGTGGTGCACTGCCGGTACAGATCGACGGCGACCATGTGGGTACGACCCCTGGTGAAGTCTCGATTGTCCCCCGCGCATTGCATGTTCTCGTGACCCACGCCGCGGCACGTGCGCTGCAGCTGGATCCATTTGTCACGGAGTGAAAATGAAGCGTCGCGTTTTCGTTCTCTTCGTCGCCGCGGTATTGGCGGCGTGTAGCCAACTGAGCACCACGGGGAGCGGCACCACGACCACGAGCACTGGTCCGGTACCGGCGCCAGCGATTCTTGCGACGCCGGCATTGCCGGGGCGGCTGCTCTTGGTGAAAAGCGGCAATCTGTTGATGTGGCAGGATGGTCAGTTGCAGCAGCTCACGTCGAGTGGCGACGCCTGGCAGCCCGCGTTTTCGCGCGACGGGACGCGCATCGTGTTTGTCCGACGCGGGCAGAGCTACAGCGACATCATGCTCACCGCAGCGACCGGCGGCGAGGCCATCCAGCTGACCGACAACGGCTCGCGCCACGCCCTGCAGAGTTTCGAGCGCATCTACGACTCGATGTGGGCGTTTTATCCGAACTTTTCTGCTGACGGCGCCCGTATCGTCTACGCGTCGCAATACGGCCCCCCCGAGGGCTCACCGGCGTCGGAGTACCGCCTGGTGATGTACGTCCAAGACGCACGTGCCGGCGCCGAAAAGACCACGGCGTTCGCCGATGGTTCCGGCAACGTGGGTCATTCGGTGTTTGACACCACCAGCAGCGGCATCTACTTTGCCTTCAACCCGGCGGGCCAAAACGGCGCCCCCCGCATCATGTACTACAACCTGGCAACTGGTGCGCTGTCGCTCCCGGTGGGCATGCCGGATCAGAGCTACGACCCGGCGCTGTCGCCCGACGGAGCGACGCTCTTTTTTGCGAAACGCGACAGCGACGGAACCGATATCTACAGTATCCCAACCACTGGTGGTACACCTCAGCGCCTGACGACCAACAAAACCGCCCGCGCACCTGCGGTCTCGCCCGATGGGGCATGGGTGGTCTATCTGGCGGTGCCGCCGCAGGCCGCGGGGTTCGAGTTGTGGGCGCAGAAACTCGCCGACGGGAAGCCTGATGGCGACCCGGTACAGATCACGCGTGACCAGCTTTTCGACGCCGATTCGGGCATTTCCTGGGGCAAATGATGCACGTCGTCCACGTGGTGCAGCTCTATCACCCGGTGACCAGTGGCTCGGTGCGCTATTTTGTCGAATTGGCCGACCGGTTGGTCGCTGCAGGGCACCGCGTGACCGTCCTGACGACCACCGCCGGCGAGCTCGAAGCATTTTGGCTGCCCGGCAAGCGCGAATACCCCGCCGGCACAGATGTATACCGAGGCACGACCATCGTCCGCTGCTCGATCCGGCGCTGGTCGCCGCACCCACTGGTCTACCCGGTGCTGCGCCGGCTCATCCTCGAACTGGGGCGCGTGGGTGCGCCGGTGCGGCTGCTGCGCTGGCTTTCGGCGGCCACCCCGGCGGCGCCCGACATCGCCGGGTGGATCCACCAGCACGCGGCCGCCATCGACCTCATCCATGTCACTAATGTGACCCTCGACGGGCTCATACACCCGGTGCTGACCGTTGCGGCTGCGGCGCAGATCCCGGTCGTCGCGACACCGTTCATCCATCTCGGTGTCGACGGCGATACGAGCCTGGTGCGCTATTACCGCATGCCCCAGCAACTCGACGTGCTGCGGCAGAGCCGTGCTGTCTTCACGATGACCGACCGTGAGCGTGATTTTCTCGTGCAGCAAGGGATATCACCAGCTGCCATCACGACCACGGGCGCGGGGGTGACACCGGCCGACGTCACCGGCGGCGACGCGCTGCGTTTCCGCACTGCACAGCACATCGACGGCCCGATTGTCCTGCAGATCGGAGCGATGGCCCGCGACAAAGGCACGTTCACGACGATCGCAGCGATGCAGCGGTTGTGGGCTGCGGGCAGCCCTGCCACGCTGGTACTCATCGGGGCGCCGCTCGATCATTTTTCTCATGCCTATGCCACACTGCCTGCTGCAGACCGCGCACGGATCCGCCTCCTGTCACACGCCAGCGACGACGACAAACGCGACGCACTGGCTGCCGCGAGTCTGCTCACCTTGCCGTCGCGGACTGATTCGTTCGGGATTGTCTTTCTCGAAGCATGGTGCAACCACATCCCGGTCATCGGTGCCGCAGCCGGGGGTATCCCCGCCGTCATCAGTGACGGTGTCGACGGCATATTGGTGCCCTACGGCGATGTTGGAGCGCTGGCACATGCCATCGAACGGTTGCTCGCAGATCCGGGTACCGCGGCACTGTACGCAGCTGCCGGCGCCCAAAAAGTCGCAGACCACTACACCTGGGATGCGATCGGGGCACGGATGGTGCCGGTCTGCGTGGCAGCTGCTCACTGCGATGATTGATTTCCACCAACACTACCTCCCAGCACCGCCTGCGTATGCCGACGAACCGCGCCAGGCATGGCTCTATCGTGATTCGCGGGTGCAGGGATACTGCGACGTCGGGCAGCTCACTGCCGACATGGACGCAGCCGGGCTCGACCACGTCGTCTGGCAGGGTGAGTACTACACCCAGCAACCCAATTGCGTCGCCCGCAACGCGCTGGTCACCGCCGTGGCTGCCCGTGAGCCACGGCGTTTCAGCGTGTATGCGGCGGTCAACCCCCAGCACCCGGATGCAATCGCGGTGTTGCAAGACGCGGTCGCACGGGGTTGTGTGGGTGTGGGCGAGTTGAATCCTGCGGCGCAGGGGTACACGTTCCGCGACACCCAGGTCTTGCGCACGCTGGCCTGGTGCGAAGCGCAGGGGTTACCGGTGCTCTGCCATGTCAACGAGCCGGTCGGGCCGGCGTATATGGGAAAAACCGCCACCGGGGTGTTGCCGTTCTACGAGCTCGCCGCCCGGTTTCCCGGGCTGCGGCTCGTGCTGGCGCACTGGGGAGGCGGGCTCTGGTGGTATGAACAAATCCCCGCGGTGCAGCGTGTGCTGGCGAATGTCTGGTACGACAGCGCGGCGGCGTTTTTCACCTACCCTGACACGGGCCGGATGGCGCGGCTGGCTGCCGAAATCATCCCCCACAAAGTG
>JBJOJU010000036.1:0-3033 GCA_046046485.1 Chloroflexota bacterium
GGGGACGACGCACGACAACGTGCTCCCCAGCGTGGCGCTGCTGCAATACTGTGTCGAACTCAAGCTCGACCCGCTCATCATCTTTGCGGGCAGCAACGAGATCTACGGCAATGTCGCGCCGGAGCGCATGCCCATCAGCGAAGACGAGCCGTTGCGCCCGGTCACGCCGTATGGGGTGAGCAAAGCGGCGGTCGATATGGCGGCGTATCAGTGGCATGTCTCGCACAAGCTGCGCACGATCCGCCTGCGGCTCTTCAGCCACATCGGGCCGCGCCAGAGCGATGCCTATGCGGTACCGGCGTTTGCCTCGCAGATCGCCAAAATCGAAGCCGGCCTGCAAGAGCCCGTGCTCAAGGTGGGCAATTTGTCGGCGCGCCGTGACATCACCGATGTCCGTGACGTGGCAGCTGCCTACGAAGCCTTGTTGACCCGCGGAGTGCCCGGTGCAGCCTACAACGTCGGTTCTGGCCGTTCGCACGAGATCCGCACGTTGCTGGATCGCCTGGTCGCCCTGAGCACGGTCCCGATCACCGTCGAAATCGACCCCGCGCGCTTGCGGCCGGTCGACGTACCGGATGTGGTCTGTGACAATCGGGCGTTGTGCGCGGCGACCGGCTGGAGCCCGACCATCCCCCTCGAGACAACCCTGCGCGACATGCTCGATGATTGGCGGCGCGCATTGAAGGAGCAGCGTACATGAAAGCAGTCATTTTGGTCGGCGGCTTCGGCACGCGATTGCGCCCGTTGACCGTCAACACGCCCAAACCGATGCTGCCGCTGGTCGGCACGCCCTTCATCGAATGGATGTTGACCAATCTGCGTGACCAAGGCATCACCGAGGCGATTTTGTGTGTGCAATATCTCGCCGACCGCTTCCGGGCGGCACTGGGCGATGGCTCGCGGTTGGGCATGAAAGTGCACATCATCGAAGAACCCGAACCGCGCGGGACGGCCGGCGCTGTCAAACACGTGGCACACCTGCTCGACAGCACGACGTTCGTCTTCAACGGCGACGTGATGACCGACCTCGATCTGCAGGCGATGCTGGCCTTTCACCGTGCCAAAGGCAGTGAACTGACCATCGCGCTGACCCCGGTCGAAGACCCGACGGCGTTCGGCTTGGTCGAAACGACCGATGCCGGCCGGATCACCCGCTTCCTCGAAAAGCCAAAACCCGAGGAAGTCACCACCAATATGATCAATGCGGGCACGTACATCATCGAACCGCATCTGCTCGACTACATCCCCGCCAATCAGCACTATATGTTCGAGCGCGGTCTGTTCCCCACGGCACTGGGCAAAAATCACGCCATGTACGGCTACCCGAGCGATGCCTACTGGACCGACATCGGCAAGCCCCAGACGTACCTCGACGTCCACCACGACATCGTCAACGGCAAGGTCCGTTTTGCCCTGCCGGGGAGCGAAGTCAAGCCGGGGGTGTGGGTGGGCACGCACTGCCAGATCGCGGCCGATGTGACATTCAGTGGACCGGTCGTGCTCGGTGACGGCGTCCACATCGCCGCAGGCAGTGTCATCACGGGGCCGACCGTCATCGGCGATCACACCCACATCGGGGCCGGCTGTGCAATCTCGGCGAGCGTGATCTGGACCGAAAACACGATCGGCGCCGATGCGGTGATTTCGCACAGTGTCGTCGGGCATCGCAACCAGTTGGCGGCCGGCGTGCGGGTCCACAACGGTGCCATCGTGAGCGACGACGTGGTCGTCGAGGGTGACAACGCCCTCGACCGTGGGGTACGGGTCTGGCCGGGGACGACCATCGCCAAACAGAGCATCTCGTTCAGCTGAAAGCGCTGCGCGTTGCACAGTGACCCGCCCTGGCTGCGCAGCCAGGGCGGGTCGTTTGTATGCTATACTAGCGCCCGGTACGTGGAGGATTACGGCAATGGCGCCTGCCGACGCGATAGAATTTTTGTGTGTAGCATCAGGAATGGAGCGAACATGACACGCGTAGCAATCAATGGATTTGGTCGCATCGGGCGCCAGAGCTTCAAGGCATTGTTGGCCAACTACGGCGACGAGCTCGAAATTGTAGCGGTCAACGACCTTTCCAACGTCGCCACGTTGGCACATCTGTTGAAGTATGACTCCAACTACGGCCAGTTCGACGGCGACGTCAAGGCCAACGGCGACGTCATCGAGATCACCTACTACGACGACGAAGGCGAAGAGCGCGAAATGAAGCTCAAGGTCTTGGCAGAGCGCGACCCGGCTGCATTGCCGTGGGCCAAGCTGGGTGTCGACATCGTCATCGAGTCGACCGGCCGCTTCACCGAAGCCGACAAGGCCAAGGCGCACATCACCGCTGGCGCCAAGAAGGTCATCATCTCGGCTCCGGCCAAGGGTGAAGACATCACCATCTGCTTGGGCGTCAACGAGACCAAGTACGACCACGCCAAGCACAACATCATCTCGAATGCATCGTGCACGACCAACTGTCTGGCCCCGGTCGCCAAGGTGTTGAACGACAACTTCGGCATCAAGCGCGGCATGATGACCACTGTGCACGCCTATACGATGGACCAGAACCTGCAGGACAACGTGCACACGGACCTGCGCCGTGCCCGCGCTGCTGCCATGAACATGGTCCCGACGACCACCGGTGCTGCCCAGGCTGTGGCCTTGGTCATCCCCGAGCTCAAGGGCAAGTTCACCGGTTTTGCCGTGCGCGTGCCGACCTCGACCGTCTCGATGGTCGACTTCGTCGTCGAGCTCGAAAAGGGCACGACCGTCGAAGCCATCAACAAGGCGTTCGAAAAGGCCGCCGAGAGCGAAGAGATGGAAGGGTACCTGGGCGTCAGCAACGAGCAGCTCGTCTCGACCGACTTCTTGGGCAACCCGGCGTCGTCGACCGTCGACTTGCCGTTGACCCTGGGTCTGGGCGACAACCTGTTCAAGGTCGTGTCGTGGTACGACAACGAGTTCGGCTATTCGAACCGTGTCGCCGACCTGACCGCCTACATCGCCGACCACTTCAACGACTAATCATCGTACGGGAGAAAACAACAC
>JBJOJU010000042.1:0-4069 GCA_046046485.1 Chloroflexota bacterium
GGCTGCCGCCGAGGGTCACCCGAGCGCCGTGATGGACATGTCGTTCGCAAACCAGGCATTGGCGACCGAATTCTTGCTCAAGAACAAGGGCAAGCTCTCGTCGGCCGTGCATGCACTGCCGAAGCAGGTCGATGCCGAAATCGCCGCGCTCAAGCTGCGCGCGATGGGTATCCGCTACGACCTGCTGAGCGCCGAGCAAGTCAAGTACCTCGGCTCGTGGGAAGAAGGCACCTAGTCGACCACCCAGGGCGTATGCTTCTGCATACGCCCTGTCGTTGTGAGTGTTTGCGAGAAAGGAATTGCATGGCTACGTCGTTTATGAACTCGAAGTCGCTGCTCTTCACATCGGAGTCAGTGACCGAAGGCCACCCGGATAAATTGTGTGACCAGGTATCGGATGCGGTACTCGATGCGTTTTTGACCATCGACCCCCGCGCACGTGTCGCCTGTGAAACCGCCACCACCACGGGGTTGGTCGTCGTGATGGGCGAAGTCACGGTCAACGGGTATGTCGATGTCCAAGAGCTGGTCCGCAAGACCGTGCGTGAAATCGGCTACACCGGGGGCAAGTTTTATTTCGACGCCGACAGCTGTGGCGTCATCGTCGCCATCCACGGGCAGTCACCCGACATCGCGATGGGTGTCGACCAGGCGCTCGAAGTGCGCGGGCACGAGATGACCGACGCCGAAGTCGACGCAGTCGGCGCCGGCGACCAGGGCATGATGATCGGTTTCGCCTGTAACGAAACCCCCGAGTTGATGCCCCTGACCATTGCCCTCTCGCATCGACTGACCCGTGAGTTGTCGGTCGCCCGCAAAAACGGCTCGATGCCGTTCCTCGGCCCCGACGGCAAGAGTCAGGTCACGGTCGAATACGAGTACGGCAAACCCAAGCGCATCAACACCGTCGTGTTGAGCACGCAGCACACCGCCGACATCTCGCAGGGTGACCTGCGTGAAACCGTGCAGGAGCGCATCTTGGCCAAGGTTTTGCCGGCCAACCTGATGGATCGTCAGCCGACGGTGCACATCAACCCCACCGGGCAGTTCATCGTCGGTGGCCCGCACGGTGACGCCGGCCTGACCGGCCGCAAAATCATCGTCGACACCTACGGTGGCGTGGCCCGTCACGGTGGTGGCGCATTCTCGGGCAAGGACCCGACAAAGGTCGACCGCAGCGCTGCCTATGCCGCACGCTACGTCGCCAAGAACGTCGTGGCCGCCGGGCTGGCAGACCGCTTCGAAGTCCAGCTGTCGTATGCCATCGGCGTGGCCCGCCCGGTGTCGATTTCGATCGAGACCTTCGGCACCCACAAGATCGACGAAGCCAAGATTTCGAAGTTGATCGATGAGCATTTCGACCTGCGCCCGGGTGCGATTATCCGCGACCTGAAGTTGCGCCGGCCGATCTACCGCAACACCGCAGCCTACGGCCACTTCGGCCGGACCGATATCGACCTGCCGTGGGAAGCCACCGATAAGGCCGATGCTCTCCGCCGCGCGGCTGGTCTCTAGACCTGCTCGTGTGCACCCTGCGCTCCGGCGCAGGGTGCTTTTTTATCGAAAAGAGGCACTGATGACGACACTCGATGTCCGACCGAGTCTGCAGGGCAAAACGGTCTTTGTCACCGGCGGAATGAGTGGGATGGGGCGCGCCTGTGTGGATAGCTTGTCGGCGCACGGCTGTCGGGTCGCGTTCACGTATGCCGAGGGGCACGAATCGGCTGCCGCAGCAGCCGCACGAGTCGCTGATGCGCCGGCTGTACGGTCGTGCCACGCACTCGACCTGCAATCGCCTGCGTCGATCGAGCGTGCATTTACAGCTGCCGTCGCACACTGGGGGGACATCGACATCCTGGTGCACGCCGCTGCCGTCGGATCTGCGACGGTCGCCCGCTATGCCGCAGACCCTGGTGCGCAGGACAGCGCCATGTTGGCGATTAATGCCGATGGCGCGCTCAAAATCTGCCAGCTGTTTGTCGCACACGCGGGAGCGACGATCACGGCGATCCCGCGGAAATTGATTTTGTTTAGTTCGGTGGGCGGCGGGGTCTCGCAGTTCCCCGGCTTCCGCCTTTCGGATGGCATGAGCAAGGCAGCGGTGGCGTTTTTGACGAAACAGCTGGCTGCCGAACACGTCCACACTGCGCTCGACGTGTTCGCCCTCTGCCCCGGGGCCACCGACACGCCGATGTTCCGCGCGAGCACCCTCGACGGTATGACGCCTGCGGAGCAGGCAGTTTTCGCCGCACAGATGCCCAAGGGACGCCTCATCCAACCGAGCGACATCGCCGACATCGTGGTGTTCTTGGCATCGGCGTATTCGACGCCGTTGCACGGCGCTGTCATCGACGCGTCGATGGGACTGGGCGTGCGCCCGGGTGTAATCACGGAACGTGGCCACTGATGACCCACAGCTACCGATCACTGGTCGACACGCCGCTCACAGTCATCCATGCTGCGTTCGTGGCGGCGTTTTCCGATTATTCGCAGCCCATGCACCTGACCGTCGCAGACCTCGCAACGATGTTCGAGACGCGGAGTGGATCGCTGGCCGATTCGCACGGTGCGTTTGTCGACGGTGCACTGGTGGGATTTGTCTTGGTCGGTCTGCGTGACATCGACGGTGTGCGCACCGGCTACGACGTCGCCACCGCTGTGGTGCCGGAGCACCGCGGGCGCGGGGTGGCGACGGCGTTGTTGCGGCATACCTTGGCGGCGCTTGCGGGTAGTGGGGTGCGTCGATTTGTGCTGGAAGTGATCGACACGAATGACGCGGCGATCCGGTTGTATACACGACTCGGGTTCGAGGTTCAGCGGGCGTTGGCGTGTTATCGCTGGTCAAAGCCTGCTTCGGACTCGGTCGCCGCCGTGTCTGCGCCGGTGCATCTGGATGCGGTCGACGAACGCGCGTGGAACGGGTACCGACCCAGTTGGCAGAACGCGTTGCCGTCGTATCGGGTGGTGGCGGCGACCCAGCGGGTGGTCGGCTTCACCGTGGGTGGCGAACTGCGCGGCTACGGCATCGTCAACCCGTCGACGGGCAGCATCATGCAGCTCGGGCTACACCCGGAACACCAGACTGACGCGGCGCTCCGCGCACTCATCGACCAGGTAGCAGCGCAGACGGATGCTGCTGGGTTGCGTATCGTCAATGTCGAAGCGGAATGTCGGCTGGCGACCGCACTCGCCGACGCGGGGTGGGAGTGCTTTGTGCGGCAGTTCGAGATGGTTTTGGAGCTGCGTGTCGTGCCCGTGGGGGGAATGTTCGCAGGGAGACGCGGATCAGCTCCGTCGTGACGGTCGCATGCGACCGATATGTATGGGGAACGATCGCGCTGAAACACGGAGAATCGCGGAGCCCGCATGAGCGATAATAATTAGTACGATTTCGAACAATTGCGCAGCGCAACGATTGCGCCAAGCAACAATTGTGGGGAGCTAAAATTGCTGTCCTCTACAATTGCAGCCCGCGAAGATCGCTTCTGGCAAACAGCGATACGGGGCCTCACACGGAGACGCGAGAACGTGTCAGGCCGTGCCACCGTGCCTCCGTGTGAAAACGCCCTGTACGGACACACGGTCGCATGCGACCGATATGTATGGGGAACGTTCACACGGAGGCGCGCACCAGCTCCGTAGTGACGGACGCATGCGACCGATGCGTATGGGGGGAACGATCGCGCGGAAGCGCGGGGGGCAGGAAACCTCGAGAGAAAACAAAATAGTACGATATCGAACAATTGCGCGGCGCAACGATTGCGCCAAGCAACAATTGTGGGGAGCAAAAATTGCTGTTCTCAACAATTGCAGCCCGCGAAGATTGCTTTGGCAAACAGCGATACGGGGCCTCACACGGAGACGCGGAGAACGTGTGTTGCCGTGCCACCGTGCCCCCGTATGAAAACGCCCTGTACGGACACACGGTCGCATGCGACCGATATGTATAGGGAACGTTCACACGGAGGCGCGCACCAGCTCCGTAGTGACGGTCGCATGCGACCGATGCGTATGGGGGGAACGATCGCGCGGAAGCGCGGGGGGCAGGAAACCTCGAGAGAAAACAAAA
>JBJOJU010000049.1:0-5247 GCA_046046485.1 Chloroflexota bacterium
AGGCACCCGGACCAGCGAGGCACTCGAAAAGTTCAAACCGCTGTTTGTGCTGCGCTACTCGGCGACCCACAAAACCACGCACAACCTGGTACACCGACTCGACGCCCTCGACGCCTACAACCAGAAGCTGGTCAAGAAAATCGCCGTGCGGGGCATCAGTGTCAAAGGGTTGGCGGGCACGGCAGCCTACCAGTACCTCGAAGGGATCGAGCTGTCGCAACAGGCGCCCGTCGCCCGCATCGAGCTCGAAATCAAGCAATCCAACGGCATCAAACGCGTCACCCGCCGGCTCGAAAAAGGCCAGGATTTGTTCGCCGTCTCGAACGGGCTCGAGCAGTACCGCGGCTACACGATTGCCCAGATCGACGCGGTGCTCGACACCGTCGAGTACACCAACGGGCAGGTGCTGCGCGTCGGCGATGTGGTCAACGACGCGACCGAAGCGGCGATCCGGCGCATCCAGATCCGCGAGAGCGTCAAAGCGCATTTCGAAAAAGAACTCGTGCTCTTCCCCCAGGGCATCAAAGTGCTGTCGCTGTTTTTCATCGACGAAGTGGCCAAATACCGCGACTACAGCCAAGCCGACCAGCAAGGGGTGTACGCGCGCATCTTCGCCGAGGAGTACGAGCAGATCAAACAGGAGTACCTGGGCATGCTCGACCTCGGCATCCCCGGCTATCACGAGTACCTGCGCCAGATCGCAGTCGAGCGCACCCACAACGGCTATTTTTCGATCGACAAGCGCAGCAACCAGCTCGTCGACCCGTCGATCGCCAAGCGCGGCGAAGACGCCGGTTTGTCGGACGACGTCGACGCGTATACGCTCATCCTCAAAGACAAAGAGCGTCTCTTGTCGTTCGCCGAACCGGTGCGGTTTATTTTTTCGCACTCGGCGCTGCGCGAAGGCTGGGACAACCCCAATGTCTTTGTGATGTGCATGCTCAAACACAGCGACAACACGATTTCGCGCCGCCAAGAGGTGGGGCGCGGCTTGCGCATCGCTGTCAACCAGCATGGCGAACGGATGGATCACCCCGCCACCGTGCACGACATCAACGTGTTGACGGTGGTCACCAGCGAGTCGTACACCGATTTTGTGGGCAACCTCCAGCGTGAGTTCGCCGCGGCCTTGGGCAATCGCCCGCGCGAGGCGACCACCGAGTACTTCACCGGCAAGCGTATCGCCAGCGCCGACGGGGTGCACACCGTGACGGCGACCGAGGCCCGCGCCATCGAGAAGTACCTCACCAAAAACGGCTACACCGACAACGCCGACCACATCACGCCGGCCTACCACGACGCCAAGCGCGCCGGTACCCTCGCGCCGCTCCCTGCTGAGCTGCTCCAAATCGCAGACGGGGTCACCCAGCTCATCGAGAGTGTCTACAGCGACGCGGCGCTGCCGGTCATCGTCGACGAGCGCCGCCCCAAGCGGAACCCGCTCAACGCCAACTTCCACAAACGCGAATTCCGTGAGCTCTGGGCGCGCATCAACCACAAAGCGGTCTACTCGGTCGATTTCGATTCGCGCGAGCTGGTCGACAAATGCATAGTAGTGCTCAATGGCCAGCTGCGGGTCACGCCGTTACAGTACGTGGTCACCACGGGTGCCCAAGCCGACGCGTTGACCTACGAACAAGCGAGCGAAGGGAAAGGCTACACCATCCACGAGACGCGCTCCGTGCGCGAGACGTACAGCGCGGGCTCGCAGGTCACCTACGACCTCATCGGCAGCATCGCCGACGGGACCGTGCTGACCCGCCGGACGGTGGTGGCGATTTTGCAGGGCATCGAAACAGCGGTTTACGCCAACTACAAGCTCAACCCCGAGCAGTTCATCGCCGAGGCGTGCCGGCTCATCAACGAACAAAAGGCGACGGTGATCGTCGAGCACCTGCGCTACAACCCACTCGCCGATACCCACGACATCGATATCTTCACGGCGCCGCAACTCAACCCCGAGCAGATCACGGTGTCGTCGCGGCTGCAGCGGCATATCTACGACTATGTGGCCACCGATTCGACCATCGAGGCGACGTTCGCCCGCCAGCTCGATACCAGCGACGAGGTGGTGGTGTATGCGAAACTACCGCGGGGCTTTTTCATCCCCACGCCCATCGGCGACTACAACCCCGACTGGGCGATTTCGTTCCGCGAGGGCAGCGTGAAGCACGTCTTTTTCGTGGCCGAGACAAAAGGCAGCATGTCGAGCCTGCAATTACGCCTCATCGAAGATATGAAAATCGCGTGTGCAAAGAAATTTTTTACCGATATCTCATCTCTCGAAAGCGGACAACACGTGAAATACGACGTGGTGAAAAATTACGAAAAATTGATGGAAATCGTGAATACCTGAAAATGTCCGTCACCCCCATGGAGTTCCTCGATCTTCGCGACAGGTCTCCACGGGGGTGACAACATATCTCACCGTCAACACAGCCCCACGGCATGCGTAGAACAAAGCCCCACGGCATGAACAAAGCCCCACGGCATGAACAAAGCCCCACGGCATGCCGTGGGGCTTTGGTTATCAACCAGCAGGCGGCGTGCCGCCTGCGAACTAATCCACCGCCTGCAGCGCCGCCTCGACGATGTGCGCGCACGACACACCGAAGTGGTGGTAGAGATCGCCGCGCGACCCAGACAGCCCGAAATCGTCGACGCCCAGCGACGTCACCTTGGCACCATACACGCTGCCCAACCAGGCGAGCGCGTGCGATGCTGCGTCGTGCACTGTCACGATGGGGGTGGTGCGCTCGCCGTCGGCGAACAACCACGCAAACGGATCTTGGTCGCCTTGCTTCCGGCTTTTCACAAAGCGCTCATAGAGGGCTCGGGCACTGACGATGTTGATGACGTCGGCGGCCACACCCTCGCGCCAGAGCTGCTCGGCGGCCAGCACCGTCTCGGGTACCAATGTGCCACTGGCACACAACAACACCCGCGGCGCGTCGGCCAGCTCGGGGTGGTTGGTACGCCAAGTCGCCAGCACATAGGCACCGTCGAGCACCTGCCGGCGCAGCGTGTCGACACCCAAGCGGTTGACGGCGGCTTCGAAGGGCGTCTGGTCGACGGGGCGCGTGCTCAGGCGCAGGTACAACGGTCGGCCGTGCTCGCGGTCGAAGCACTGGCGCGCGCCTTCGAGCAAGAACCACTCGAGTTCGCCGGCGTACGACGGCTCGGCCATCATCAACTTGGGCAGCTCGATGCCCACCGAGGCGGTGATAGTCGACTGGTGCGCGCCGCCTTCGGGCGACAACGTGATACCCGAGGGCGTCCCGGCGACGATGAATTTCGCACCGGAGTAGACGGCATAGATAAACGAATCGAGCCCGCGCAACACGAACGGGTCGTACACCGTCCCCACCGGCACAATGGTCGATCCGAGCAACTCGGTCGACAAGCCGGCCATACCCAGCATCATGAACAGGTTCATCTCCGAGATGCCCAGCTCGATGTGCTTGCCCTGCTGCGAGCGCTGCCACTTGAGGATACGGGCTGCCTCGCCTTCGTACTCGGGCACCGACGCGTGTGGCGTATAGACGCCCATGCGATTGATCCAGGCACCGAGGTTGGTCGACACCGACACGTCGGGCGAGGTGGTCATCATGTGCTGGGCCAACCCCGGGATATCGGCCATGCGTACCAGCAAGCGCCCGAAAGCGTCTTGGGTGCTCACATTGGCGGGCATTCCCAGGTCGACACGGTCAGGGATGGCCACCGGCGCTTCGACGGGCACTGGCAGCTCGGCCAGTTTCTCGGCGGTCGCTCGGAGCACTGCCGCTTCGGCGCTGTCGTCGTCGAAATCGGGCCAGATGTCGTCGGCGGGGATGCCGAACTGGGTCCGCAGCGTCTCCATCTGCTCGCTGCTCAACAACATCGAGTGGTTGAGCGGGTGACCGGCGATGGGCAAGCCCCAGCCCTTGATCGTGTAGGCAAAGACAACGGTGGGCCGGCTCATGTCGCGGTCGACCTCGTCGAAAATCGAACACATCTCTTCGAGGTCGTGACCACCCAGGTTCGAAATCACGTCGACCAGATCGTCGTCGGGCACGTGTTTGAGCACGTTGGCCAGCGTCGAACGGTCTGCCGCGTTGACCGACAGCATGTGCTCGCGCAACTGTGCACCGGGCAGGCGGATCGATGCCTGGTACTCTTCGTTGCTCATCTCGTCGATCCGCTTACGCAGCGTCTCGCCGCCGGGCAGGGCATAGAGCTCTTGCAGCTTCCGGCCGTACTTGGCTTCGAGCACGCGCCAGCCGTTCTGGGCGAAGAGTTTTTTCAAGCGCAGCGCGCGGATGCCGGGCACGACCCGGTCGAGGCTCTGCCGGTTCAGGTCGACGACCCACACAACTTGACCGATGCCGTCCAGGGCTTCGTCGAGCAGCGCCTCCCAGACATTGCCTTCGTCGAGCTCGGCGTCACCCACGATAGCCACGAAGCGGCGCTCGGGCACCTGCACGCCGTGGTCTCGCAGGAAACGCTGCGTCAGCGAGGTGAACAACGGCGCCACCACGCCCAGACCGACCGACCCCGTCGAAAAATCAACGCGCTCCGGGTCTTTGGTGCGGCTGGGGTACGACTGCAAGCCGCCGTATTCGCGCAGCATGGGCAGAAACCGTTTGGGCAGGTTACCCAAGAGATACTGGATCGAGTGGTAGACCGGCGACGAATGCGGTTTGACGGCGACGCGGTCACCCGCACGCAGGAAATGAAAATACAACGCCGTCATCAACGTCACCGTCGATGCCGACGACGCCTGGTGCCCACCGACCTTGGTGCCGTCGGTGTTTGGCCGCACGTGGTTGGCGTGGTGAATCATATTGGTGGCGAGCCACAGAATACGCTTCTGGATCGATTCGAGGGTGCGGACGACGGTGCGGTCCATCCGCGGCTTCTGGGGTGGCGTGGTCACGGTCGCAGTAGTGCGCTTCATGTAAATCCTCTCGACAACACTGTCTTCTGTACAAGACACACTCCGGTAGTGTCATCATACGCCAGTTTGTCGGGCGAGCACACACATATGGGCTTTTCGAAACGCAAGTTTTGTCAGATACGAAAGATGTCAGCGGCGACTCGATGAACGCCGTCTGTCACACGAGTGCACACTCTGAAGCAATCGCCGCGAAATCTTCGATTGCCGCGAGTTCACGCTCCGAAATAACTCCGCGCGACTGAAACGACCACCACGCAGCTATCACCATCATGCAGTAATTCCACTGTGCGATGTCACTCGTTGCAAACGAG
>JBJOJU010000100.1:0-2617 GCA_046046485.1 Chloroflexota bacterium
GGGTGTATGTCGTACGAATGTGTGTAGCATACTGAGTCTGCCCGTGATTGGGTATCCCCCGTTGCCTGGGAATTTGGGGGAGTGTCGGGGGGCAGATTCGGTGATGTTTTTGGCGGCAGCAGAGCGAAAGAATGGTAAAATAGCGCAAAAGAATCCCCCGTGGCTGCCGTGCCACGTATCCCCCGCGGTGACGTGTATTGGTCCCTGCCTCCCCCGGATTATTGGTAGACGCAGACCGGCACGACACCGACGCAGCGGTCGTCTGGCACAAACGAGGAGTGGACATGGAGAAGCGGACGCGGATTTTATTCGCGATATCTGATACCGGCGGCGGGCATCGCTCGGGCGCACAGGCGCTGCAGGCGGCGTTGCAGCAGCATCCCCTCGCAGATACCTTCGAGTACCGCACCATCGATCTCATCACGGCGACGGGGTTGCCGCTGTTGCGCAGTGCGCCGGGGTTGTACGACCAGTTGTCGACGCGCTGGCTGCCGTTGTTCGACTTGATCTATCAGATCACCGATGGTCGGAAACGTGTCGACACGATTGCCCAAATTGCCTATTTATCGGCAGCACGCAACATCCGCCGTGAGCTCGAGGCATTCAAGCCCGACATCGTCGTGTCGGTGCACCCATTGGCGAATCGCTTCATCGGGCATGCGCGGCGGGCGTATAACATGCAGTTTCACTTCATCACGGTGGTGACCGATTTGGTCAGTCTGCACACGTCGTGGGGTGATCTCGATGCCGATTTGTGCATCGCGCCGACCCACGAGGGGCGCGACGTGTTGATTGCGCAGGGGATGCCGCCGGCCAAAGTGGTCTACGCCGGCTTCCCCGTGCACCCCAAATTCACGGCGTGTACATTGACCGATGTGGCGGCACGGGCGCAGCTGGGGATCGCCCAGGGGCGCAACACGGTGTTGTTGACCGCAGGCGGCGTCGGCTCGGGGCGGCTGCGCGAGGTGTTGGTGGCGTTGCACGCCGCATACCCCGAGCTACAGATTCTGGTGGTGACGGGCCGCAACGCCGTGCTGCGCAGCGAGTTGCAGCGGCTCGAAATGCCGGCGCACGTGCACATCTACGGGTTTGTCGACAATATGGAAGTCTTGATGGCCGCGAGTGACATGGTGGTCACCAAAGCTGGCCCAGGCACCTTGATGGAAGCCTTGGTGATGCGGCGACCGGTGATTATCACCGAAGCCGTGGGCATGCAAGAGCACGGCAACATCGACTTCGTGGTCGATCGTGGCTTGGGGGCATATGCGCCGCAGGTCAGCCAGATCGTCACGGCGGTGGGTGGGTTGCTCGACCCGGCGCAGCACGCGGCGACGGTGGAGCGGCTCAGTGGTGCCGTGCCGCGGGATGGTGCGCGGCGCATCGCCGACATCATCGTCGAACAAGTGGGTCGCACGCCGGTGCCCCAACGAAAGAAACAGCCGCTGCCCGTGGTGCGCATCCCCGAGTGGTCGCGGCGACACGAGCAGAAAGAAAATTCGTCGCGGCGTTTTCGCCTGCCGGGTATGGGGCTCCTCAAGCAGCTCCGCGAAAACGGGGCGACGTCGATTACGTGGCGTTCCCGTGACCGCAAGAAAAACCGGCGAGGGAATCGCCACAGCGAATGAACTCCGCCCGGAGTGATTTCGTCTAGAATACGCACAGACCCGCACGAAACGGCGGCGTCGGACATATCAAATGGTCTGCTTTTCGCTAAGGTGACACGGTGACGCACAATCGTCGACGGGGAGAACGGCGTCCGGGAGTGACGCCGCGGTATACACGCCAAAACGATGCCGAAACGGTACGGGGAACGACCGACGAACTGGTCGACACACCGCGCCGGGGGACGAGTGGTGCGCTGCTGGCGCGCCGGGTCCAGATTCGCCGCCGCGGTCAATTGATGATGAACGGCTTGCTGATCTTGCTCATCGCCGTCGCGGCGGGCGGGGTGTGGTTTTTGTCGATCGAGCGGCGCTACCAAAACCGCGTCTATCCCAATATCTCGGTGTTGGGCGTCAATATCGGCGGCTTGTCGGTCGACGAGGCGACGCAGGCATTGGTCGACCACCTGCGGCCGTTCCGTGATGCGCCCATTGTGCTGCGCTACGAAGGCCGGCAATGGAACGTGAGCGGCGCCGAACTGGGCATGGAGCTGTCGTATGTCGACAGTATCGAACAGGCCTTCACCGTCGGGCGTTCGGGTGATATGGTCGCCAATATGGAGACGATCTGGCAGGTGATGAAGAGCGGATTCGAGATCCCCGTCACCGTGGTCGTCGACGAACGCAAAGCCCAAGAGAGTGTGGCGCGCCTGGTGCCCGTCGTCAATAGAGCCCCCCGCGACCCGCTGGTGCAGCTCGACGGGCAGGCGATGCGTTTTGTCGGAGGCGAACCCGGCCGGATGTTGTTGGTCGACCAGACGGTCGCGCGCATCCGCGAGGTGCTGCCGCTGATGAACACGCAGCAGCCGATCACGCTCGAAACGCGCGAACTCCCGATGAACATCACCCAAGCCGCCAAAGACGCAGCCCAGCAGCGCTTGCAGCAGCTGATTGGGGAGCCGTTTGTGGTGAATGTGGGCGAAAACGTCTACACGTGGACCCCCGAAGAACTGGCC